>JBKOYW010000353.1:0-6405 GCA_046744275.1 Actinomycetota bacterium | reverse complement strand
CCCCGGAGGCGTTCGTGCACGGCCTGTCGGTCGCCCTCGAGGTTGCCGCCGTCATCGCGCTCGCCGGGGCGGCCGTCGCCGCAGCGACGGTCCGCACGCACGTCGATCCCGCCGACAGGCCCGAGCGGGTCCCGACCCGCGCGCTGAGACTGCGCGATCGCCCGGAGCGCGTCTAGCCCCGGCCGGGAGTCGCCTCCGGGCGTACGCCCGCCGGCCGCGAGCTTCACCGCGGTCGCCAAGCCCAGGCGCAGAGGTCGCGCAGGCGATCGTCGCGGCCGGCACGAGCCCTGATGTGGAGCTCGTGTCGACCGTGGACGAGTTAGTTGGTCAGCGTCCTTGCACCGCCGTGGGCGGCACCCTGCGCATGACGGTCAGCGTCACGCTGTTTTGTTGATAGGAGACCCTGAAAAGGTGGCGGCCCGCGAGCACGACACGCCCTTCAGGCAGCGCGTGGAAACGGCCCGTGATCGACGTGCCGCTCATGATCGTCAGCACGGTGCCTCGGGTCAGGGCGCCGTCCACGTCCAGGGTCAGTTCGCCGTCCAGCACGAGATCACCCGCGGCCTGGACGCTGGTGTAGTCGTCGTCGCTCCTGATGGTCACGGCGACGCGACCCTTGCGGCCGATGCTGACGTCGCCGCCGGCGCTCAGGACGTTGCCGGGCTCGACGAGCGCGTCGGTGATCCGCTCCGCTTCCTCGGTCGCGAGACCCGGCTGCAGCACGCCGCCGTCGACGTCGATGTTGCCCTCCACGGTGCCGCTCCCGCCGAGCGTCCCGCCGGTGACGTCGATCGAGCTGGCGTGCGAGCCGACGACCGAGAGCTTTTCCGGCACGCACCGTGCTGTCACCGTGCCAGGTGTCATTGCCGGTGAGGAACAAGGTTCCTTCGCCACGCTTCGTGAGGCTGCCCTCGTAGATGCGCTCGTTGCGCGCCTCCTCGCGGCGCGTACCGATGGCGAAGTCCGACTTGTCGATGTCGCTCGCGTTCGGAGGCAGGCCGTTGGTCCATCCCTTGGCGACCTTGGTCGCCTCCCAGGCGGCGTCTTCGTCGGCATCCTCCTGCTCACGCGCGCGGATGGCGACGTCGGAGATGTCGTTCGACCACACGTCGCTATACCCCTGCGTGTCGACCCTGAAGGGCCCAAGAAGCTGGCCCGGGCCCTTGAAGGCGTCCCGCAGGTTGGGCGTGTTCCAGCCGTTGCGCCGGTCGGGAACCTGCACCATCCCGCCGCGAGTGGGATTTGGAACTGCCGCGCCCGACGCATCGCTGATCGTGTTGTTCTGGCGACCGGTCGTGAACATCGTGTAGAGCGCCTGCTCGTTGGTCATGTACGGGAAGCGCTGCATGATCAGCGTCAGCGCCGCCGCCGAGTGCGGGCCGGCCATCGACGTGCCTGACGCGCTCCGGTAGGTCGGCCGCGGCACGCCGTCGACGACCTCCACCCAGGTGCTGTTGATCGCCCTGCTCGGCGCGGTCACGCATGACCACTTCGCGACGCCGCACTGGTTGAACTCCTGCTGCCCCGGAACCAGGACCGACCCGTCGGCGTTGAAGGTGCGCCCGATGCCGGGGTTGATCCCGGATGTCGTGTAGTAGCGGCCCTCGAGGTCGGGCAGGTAGTACGGCACGGCTCCGCGCGCGGTCGGGTTCGCGTAGCCGCTGTTGCCGGCGGTGAACTGGACGATCGTGCCGGTGCGCGCGACCTCGATCGCGCCGTTGAGCCAGTGGCTGGTGTTGCCGTTCGCGTCGGCGACGCCATCCGGCGTGGACAAGTACCGGAACGCCGCGTTCAGGCCGAAGCTCGCCGGCGCGCCGGGCGGCGGCTCGAGCGTGTTGTAGTTCTCCGTCGGCGGCTGGCTGCCCCAGCTGCTGGTGATGATCCTGATCGGCTTGCCGTTCGCCGTCCGCGCCGCGTTCACGGCCCTGTAGACATTGGCGAGGTACGCGTTGTCCGGCGTCTGCGCGAGCGTCGCGGTCGCCGGCAGGAGGCCGTAGAACACGCCGTCGGTCTTGTGCGTGTTGCCCGTGTACACGTCGGCGTTGAACGCGACGCCGTGCATGTTGGCCTCCGGGCCGAGGGGCGTCGTCTCGCCGACGCCGTCACGGCTTGCCCCCACGGTCCCGCTGACGTGCGTTCCGTGGCTGTCGTTGAACGCCGGGTCATAGAACCCCGGCGTCGGGCCCGTCTCGCCACCCTGGGCCTGCACCGAGAAGTAGCGATCTCCGACCGTGTAGTTCGTGCCCAGGCTGCCGTGCTCGCGCATGTGCCCGAGGAAGTAGCCCGAGTCCACGATGCCGATGTTCATCCCGGTGCCGGAGTAGCCGGCGGCGTAGGCGAACTCCGCCCCGATCGACACCATGCCGTTGTCTCGGAGGAATTCAGGGGTGCGCCAGCTCGCCGGGTTTCCAGGCCTGCCGGGATCTCCCGCGTAGGACTGGACCGGCGGCGGCGGAACGGACAACTGCGCCGGCGACGGTTGCGCCGCAACGCACGCCACGACCATCGGCACCAGCGCAGCGATGAGCGCCGACTTCATGCGCTTCGTGAACACACCAGCCTCCCCCCGGAGAATGTTCCGTTGGAACGGTATCTCCTCGATCCTTGTCGGGTCGGGCAGGAGTCCGGCGACTTCTGAAGCCGGTTCTAAGCCTGAATCCAGGCGCCCTCTACCACGCAGGTGGCAGACCGAAGAGTCGCCTCCAGGCCGACGACAGCCGCAGGTGCGTCCCGGAGCATCCGAAGACGTTCTTCACTTGATCGAAGGAGCAGCGGATGCGCGTCGGTTGGATCACCTTGAGTGCGGTTGCCTTGGCCGCCACCAGCGTCGTGCTGGCCGCCTGCGGTGGTGGCAGCAGCGGAAACGAGGGAAGCGGAGCCAGCGGAGCCAGTAAGTCCGCGTCGATCGGGCTGCTCCTGCCGGAGTCGAAGACTCCGCGCTACGAGTCCCAGGACAAACCGCAGTTCGAGCAGAAGGTCAAGTCCCTCTGCCCGGGCTTCAGCATCTTCTACGCGAACGCCAACCAGGACGCCGACACCCAGCAGCAGCAGGCGGAGGCGGCCCTGACCAAGGGCGTCGACGTTCTCGTCCTCGACCCGGTGGACGCCGCCTCCGCGGCCTCGATCGTCGCCATGGCGAACCAGCAGAACGTGCCGGTGATCTCCTACGACCGGCTCGTCACGAACGCGGACGTCGCCTACTACGTCTCCTTCGACAACGTCCGCGTCGGGGAGCTCCAGGCCCAGAGCCTCGTCAACAAGCTGGACTCCATGGGCGACAGCAACGGCACGATCGTGATGGTCAACGGCGCGCCGACCGACAGCAACGCGGCCCAGTTCAAGCGGGGCGCGAACAGCGTCCTCTCCAAGAGCTCCCTGAAGATCGGCAAGGAGTACGACACGCCGGACTGGAGCCCTGACCAGGCGCAGACCGAGATGCAGCAGGCGATCACGGCGCTGGGCAACTCGGGATTCGTCGGCGCGTACGTGGCCAACGACGGCATGGCCGGCGGCGTGATCGCCGCGATGAAGGGCGCAGGCATCAACCCGAGCACGCGGCCGACGACCGGCCAGGACGCCGATCTGGCGGGGATCCAGCGGATCCTCGTCGGCCAGCAGTACATGACCGTCTACAAGGCGATCAAGACGGAGGCCCAGAAGGCCGCCCAGATCGCCGTGGCCGTGGCCATGGGCCAGTCCGTCCCGTCCGGCCTCGTCAACCGGCAGGTCAGCAACGGCGCGACGAAGGTGCCGTCCGTGATCCTCACGCCGGTGGCGGTGACCAAGGCGAACATCGAGAGCACGGTCGTCAAGGACGGGTTCTGGACGCCGGCTCAGATCTGCACGAGCAAGTACCAGGCCGCCTGCAATGCCGCCGGCATCAAGTAGCCCGGTCCTCGCCGTCGAGGGCGCCACCAAGAGCTTCGGCCCGGTGCACGCCCTCGACAGCGTCGACTTCAGCGTGCGGGCCGGTGAGGTCGTGGCGCTGGTCGGCGACAACGGCGCCGGCAAGTCCACGCTCGTCAAGGTCATGTCCGGGATCCACGGCGCGGACTCCGGGCGGATCGTCTTCGACGGCCGTCCCGTCACCATCGCCAAGCCGAGCGACGCGGTCGCCCTCGGGATCGCCACCGTTCATCAGGACCTTGCGCTCTGCGACAACCTCGACGTGGTGGAGAACCTCTTCCTGGGCCGCGAGGAGGTCGAGCCGAGGCTGGGGCACGTGCTCCGCGGCCTGGACGAGACCGACATGGAGCACCGCACGCACGAGCTCCTCGGCGGTCTGGCGGTGACCATCACGGACGTCCGCGCCGAGGTGGGCACGATGTCGGGCGGCCAGCGCCAGCAGGTGGCGATCGCGCGCTCGCTGCTCGGCGACCCGCGGGTGGTGATCCTCGACGAGCCATCGGCCGCGCTAGGCGTGCGGCAGACGGCCATGGTGCTCGACCTGATCGAGCGCCTGCGGGACCAGGGCCACGCGGTCGTGCTTGTCAGCCACAACCTCGCGAACGTGTTCGCCGTGGCCGACCGGATCTACGTCCTGAGGCTCGGACGGCAGGCCGGCGACTTCGACGCCGCGAGTGTCTCGCAGGAAAGGGTGTTGGCCGCGATCACCGGCGCGGACCTCGCGGCGAAAGAGGTCGACGATCCCGACGGAGGTGAAGCATGAGCGCAGCCGCTCCGCCGGCGGGCAGGACGGTGAAGACCCCCTCCCCGCGAGACTTCGTGCGGCAGTTCCTCCAGGGCGACCTCGGCTCGTTGCGGGTGATCATCGCGATCGCGGTGATCTGGGCGATCTTCCAGCTCGAGGAGAGCCGCTTCCTCACCGCGGTCAACCTGACCAACCTGGTCCTCCAGATCACGGCCGTCGGGCTCATCTCCGTGGGCGTCGTGCTCGTGCTGCTGCTCGGCGAGATCGACCTCTCCATCGGCGCGGTGAGCGGGCTCTGCTCCGCGATCATGGCCGTGCTCAGCGTCCAGCACGGCTGGAGCCCCTACCTCGCCATCGCGGCCGGCATCCTGGCCGGGACCGCGATCGGTCTCTTCCAGGGCCTCGTGTTCGATCTCTTCGAGATCCCATCGTTCGTCGTCACGCTGGCCGGGCTGCTCGCATGGCAGGGGTTCCAGCTCAAGGTGCTCGGCACGACGGGAACGGTCAACCTCACCGATCCCACCATCACCGGTCTGGCGGGCACGTTCTACGGCGACGCGGTCGGCTGGATCTTCGCGGCCGTCGGCATCGCCGCGTTCGCCGGGACCGGCCTCTGGCGACGGCAGGGCCGCATACGCGCCGGTCTCGCGGCGCCACCGCTCGCCGCGCTCCTCGCGCGCATCGCCGTGGTGTCCGCCGTGGTGATCGCGACCGTGGCGGTGCTGAACGCGGATCGCGGCGTGCCGCTCGCGGGACTGATCCTGATCGGCTTCGTGCTCGTGTTCCAGTACGTGACCACGCGGACCCGCTTCGGCCGCCACATCTTCGCCCTGGGAGGTAACGCGGAGGCCGCCAGGCGGGCCGGCATTTCGATCAGGAAGGTGCGCGTGGTCGTGTTCATGCTGGCTTCGAGCATGGCCGCGGTGGGCGGCATCATGGCCGCCTCGCGGCTCCTTGCCGTGAACCAGTCGTCCGGCGGCAGCGACCTGCTCCTGCTCGCGATCGCCGGCCCGGTGGTTGCCGGCACGAGCCTGTTCGGCGGCCGCGGTTCCGTGTGGACGGCGCTGCTCGGCGCCGTCGTGATCGGCTCGATCTCCAATGGGATGGACCTCCTCGCGCTGGACTCGTCGGTCCAGTTCATCGTCACGGGCGCGGTGCTGCTCGCCGCTGTCGTGGTGGACGCGCTCGCGCGCAGGCAGCGTTCGGCCAGCGGACGGGTCTGATCGACCGGCCCGGAGCGGCGGGCGGGCGCGGGCCTGCCCGCCGCTCCGCGGGGCGCCGTTCCATCCGGACGATCACGCCCCGCCACGAACCAGCGTCATCCGCATGATCCGCCGGTCGGCGGATGGCGCGCCGGCTTGCCATGCGACACGCTCGAAGCAGTCATGTGCGACCGGCCTCCGCAACGTCGACTGCACGTGCGTTCCGACCGCTCCGGCGTCTGGCGCGTGCATCCCGAGGGCGAAGAGCGTGCGCTGTCGGAGCACGCGAGCGTGACCGATGCCGAGCGCGCTGCGGCTGCGACCGGCGCCCAGGAGATCATCGTGCACGACCGCTATGAGCGCGTGCACAGCGCCGGGCTACCTCGTACGCCGTCGGGTCACGTCCCCTCCCGGTCGAGAAGGCCCCAGGCCAGGGCAGATGTCACGGCCTCCGTCGGCGTGTCGACGCCGAGTCGCGCGGCCGCGTCGCGCACGTAGCGCTCCGCGGCCGCGCGGTCGAGCCCCGTCAGGCGGGGCAGCTCGGCGGGGGAC
>JBKOYW010000062.1:0-3687 GCA_046744275.1 Actinomycetota bacterium | reverse complement strand
CGCCCGCACGGCCCGGGGCGGCGGACCGCAGTGCGAACTCGCCGCGCCGCAGGTGGCCCGCGAGCGTGCGCAGCCAGTCGCCCTGCGTCGAGAGCACGAGGTGCTCGGCGCCGGCGCGCCGCAGGGCCGCCGCCACCTCCTCGCGCTCGGCGGCCGCCGCCTCCGCGAACCGGCGCCGGATGCGGGAGCGGCTGGTGTTGACCTGGAGCTGGCGGCCGGTCTCGGGATCGACGAGCCAGAGGTCGCCCATCGGCGTCAGCTCCAGCTCGCGCGGGTCGCGGATCTCGACCGCCAGCACGCCGTGGCGGGCGCGCAGGGTGCGCAGCTGGCCCTCCCAGTCGCGCTCGCCGCGGAAGTCCGAGACGACGACGATGAGGCCGCGGGCGCGCGCCACGGCGGCCACGCGCGAGAGCGCGCCGCCGAGCGACGTCGCGCCCGAGCCGTCCTCCTCCGGCTCCCGGCGCAACTCGGCGAGGAGCCCGAGCAGGCCGATCCGCCCCTGGCGGGGACGCAGCAGCTTCGGCTCGCCGCCGCCGAACGCCACCACCCCGAGGCGGTTGCCGCGCCGGCTGGCGACGTGCCCGATCGCGATCGCCACGCCCTCGGCGACGTCGGTCTTGCGGCGGTCGGCGGTCCCGAACGTCATCGACGCCGACGTGTCGAGCACGAGCCAGGCGGTCAGCGCGCGCTCGCCGACGTGCACGCGGACGTGCGGCTCGCGCATCCGCGCGGTCACGTTCCAGTCGATGTAGCGGACGTCGTCGCCGGGCAGGTACGGCCGGATCATGGCCAGCTCGGTGCCGGCCCCGACCTGCGGCGTCAGGTGCTCGCCGGGCACGAGGCTCTCGACCCGGCGCAGCACTGCGAGGTCGAGCGAGCGCAGGACGGTCGGCGGCACCGGCCCGGGGCCTGGGCGCTCGGGCGTGCGTTCGACGGGCGGCAGGTCGCGCAGCCGGCGGCGGGTCACGGCAGCCGCCCTCCGCGCGCCATCGCGGCGACCATGCCGAACACGAGCAGCGCCAGCCCGCCGCCGGCGAACGCCGCGGTGACCTCCTGCTTCTCGCGCCTGGTGGCCAGCCGCGTGCCGAGGTTGCGGTAGATCTCGGTCAGACCCTGGGCGTCGGCCGCCTGGAAGTAGCGCCCCCGCGTCTCGCGGGCGATCTCCTGGAGCGTCGCGGTGTCGGGCGGCACACGCTCCTGCCAGGTGGTCCCGTCGCGGCGGGTGTGCTCGATCGTTCCGGTCGCCGTCCCGAGGGCCACGGCGTAGATCGGGATCCGGAACGTGCGGGCGCGCTCGGCGACCGTGATCGGGTCCTCGCTGCCGGCCGTGTTGGCGCCGTCGGACAGCAGCACGATGGCGGCGGGCAGCCGCTGCGGCACGCCGAGCTCGTTGGTGACCGGTGTACGCGCCGCCTGCAGGCCGAGCGCGAGGCCGTCGCCCATCGCCGTCCCGCCGCGCGGGTTGAGCGCATCGAGGCCGGCGCGCACGCGCTGCTTGTCTGTCGTCGGCTCGACCAGTAGCGAGGCGGCGTGCGAGAACCCGACGAGCCCGAGCCGGAAGTCGCGCGGCAGGCTGTCCACCAGCACGCGGCCCGCGTCCCGGGCGGCGGTGAGGCGATCCGGCTGCACGTCCGTGGCCCGCATCGAGCCCGAGATGTCGGTGACCATGACCACCATCGCCTGGCGCTGCTCGGCGGCGACCGTGCGCTCCGGGCGGCCGAGCGCGACGAGCAGCGCAGCGAGCGCGAGCAGCGCCAGCAGCGCGGGAAGGTGGCGCGTCCAGTTCCGGCGCGCGGCCACGCTCGCCAGCACGTCGACGTTCGTGTATCGGACCGCGAACCGCCGCCGCCGGCGCTGCGCGACGACGTAGGCGGCCAGGGCGAGGGGGACGAGCGCCAGCCCCAGCAGCAGGAGCGGCTCCCGGAAGCTCACGCGGTTACCTCGCGTGTCCCTCCGCGAGCTCGATCCGCGGCATCTGGACGGACTCCAGCACGTCGTCGAGCACGCGGTCGGCGTCCACGCCGGCCGCCAGCGCCTCGTAGGTCAGCACGATCCGGTGGCGCAGCACGTCGCGCGCGAGGTCTCGCACGTCGATCGGCAGCAGGTAGTCGCGGCCGCGCAGCAGCGCGAGCGCGCGGCCGGCGTGGATGAGGTTGATCGAGCCGCGCGGGCTGGCGCCGAACTCGACCCAGCCCTCCCCGCCGGGATTCTCACGGGTGGCGGTGGTGAGCGCGACCGCGTACTCCATCACGCGCCGGTCGACGTAGACGCTCGAGGCCGCCTGCTGGTGCTCGGCCAGCAGCTCCGGGCTGAGCACCTGGCGCGCCTGCCCGCCGCCGTCGAGCGAGCGCTCGACGACCGCCACCTCGTCGCGCGGATGCGGATAGTCGACCACGAGCTTGAACATGAAGCGGTCGACCTGCGCCTCGGGCAGTGGGTAGGTGCCCTCGGACTCGATCGGATTCTGCGTGGCGAGCACGAGGAACGGGTCCGGCACCGGATGCGTGGTGTGGCCGATCGTCACCTGGCGCTCCTGCATGACCTCGAGCAGGGCCGACTGCACCTTCGCCGGCGCGCGGTTGATCTCGTCGGCGAGCAGGAAGTTGCAGAACACGGGTCCGAGCTCGGTGTCGAAACCGCCGGTGTCGGGCCGGTAGATGCGGGTGCCGACGAGGTCGGCGGGCACCAGGTCGGGCGTGAACTGGAGGCGCTTGAAGGAGCCGCCGAGCACGTCGGCCACCGTCTTGACCGTGAGCGTCTTGGCCAGGCCGGGGACGCCCTCGAGCAGCACGTGACCGCCGGCGAGCAGCGCCACCAGCACGCGCTCGAGCATGGCCTCCTGGCCGACGATCACGCGCTTGATCTCGAACAGCCCGTTCTCCAGCGCTTCGTGGGCAGCGCGGGCTGGGCGCGGGTCCTCGTCCTCCCGCTCCAGGGCCCGCAGGCGCCGCTCGTCCGCTGTCATCCGATCTCCTCAGCCATCTATGGGTTGCTCGCCTGCTCGGGCTGCGTCCCGAGTGTGACCGTGAGGGTACGCCGTTCGCCGCCGCGCTCCACCACGACTCGTACTTCGTCACCCGGCCGGCGGGCGTTGACGACGGCCGAGACGTCATCCGGCTCACGCACCGGCTGGTCGGCGATCTCGACGATCGTGTCGCCCTGGCGCAGGCCGGCGCGGGCCGCGGGGCTGTTCGCGACGACCTCGCCGATCTCGGCGCCGCCGTCGGCCGCGGGCGCGCTGGACACGCCGAGGAAGGCCCGCTTGGGGCTCTCGCCCTTCTCGAGCGCGGGCAGCGAGCGCTTGATCTCGTCGACCGGCACCGCGAACCCGACGCCGGTGTTGGCGTTGCCGCCGCCGGTGCGGATCTGGGAGTTGACGCCGATCACACGGCCCTGCTCGTCGAGCAGCGGGCCGCCCGAGTTGCCGGGGTTGATCGCGGCGTCGGTCTGGATCGCCCCGGAGATGGAGAAGCCGTTCGGAGCCTGGATCGTCCGCCCGAGCGCGGACACGATGCCGCTGGTGACCGTGCCCTCGAGGCCGAACGGGCTGCCGATGGCGATCGCCGGGTCGCCGGGCCGCAGGTCCTCCGACGCGCCGAGCTCCAGCGGTTGCCGCTCGTCGCCGACGTCGTCGGGGTCGACCTTCAGCAGCGCGAGGTCGACCGACGGGTCGGCGCCCAGCAGATC
>JBKOYW010000550.1:0-4641 GCA_046744275.1 Actinomycetota bacterium | reverse complement strand
GCACCGTGTGGAGCGACATGAGCACGCGCGCCGAGGGAGTGACCGGGTAGCGGGCCTTCGGCTTCTTGGCCGAGAGCGCCTTCTCGATCACCTCGGCGACATCCTCTGGCGGGCCGCCGAGGCGGGACAACAGCCCCTTCTCGTAGACCTCCTTCGACGCCTTGCCGACCGCCTCGTTGAAGTCCGAATACGGACCATCAACCGCCTTCGCACCGCCCAATTCGCGCAGTGCCGTCGCCGCGAAGTCGGACTTGATGATGCCGGGCTCGATGAGGATCACGTCGACGCCGAAGCCCTTGACCTCGAACCGCATGGCGTCCGAGAGCGCCTCGATCGCGTACTTGGTCGCGTGGTAGAGGCCGCCGCCGGGGAACGTGAACCTCCCGCCCATCGAGGAGACGTTCACGATCTTGCCCCAGCCCTGCTCGCGCATCCCCGGCAGGACGAGCCGCGTGAGAGCCAGCGGGCCGAACACATTGGTCTCGAACTGGGCGCGCACGCGCTCGTCCGGCACCGACTCGACGGCCCCCGACTGGCTGAAGCCGGCGTTGTTGATCAGCACGCCGACCGCTCCCTCGGCGGCCACGACGGCGTCGACCGCCGCCTGGCGCGACGCCTCGTCGGTCACGTCGAGCGCGAGCGTCCTGCAGCCCTTCGCCTCGAGCGCTCCGAGGGTCTCCGGGCGCCGCGCGGTCGCGTACACCGTCCAGCCGGCCGCGGCGAGCCGCTCGGCGGTCGCGGCGCCGATGCCCGAGGAGCAGCCCGTCACCAGCACGGCGCGGGACGTGCTCACCTGATCAGCACGGCGGTGCCGATGGGCACCTTGGGATAGAGAGCGATGACATCGGCGACGCGCATGCGGATGCAGCCATGCGACGCGGCGGTGCCGATCGAGTACTCGGCGGCGGTCCCGTGGATGCCCACGCCGCCGACGATACCGAGCCAGCGCGCCTTCAACGGGTTCTCGGGCGAGCCGCCCTCGACGACCTCGTTGCGGTACGCGCCCGCCCACGGTTCGTCGGGCGCGCTCCACGCCGGGTTGACGGCCTTGTTGTGGATCGAGAAGCGGCCGGTCGGCGTCTCGAAGCCCGGCGCTCCGACTGCGATCCCGTACGTCCGGCGCCACTTGAGGTTCCTGAACAGGCGCAGCTTGAAGTGCGCGCGGTCGATGGTCAGCACCGTGCGGTGCTGCCGGCGCAGAGCATTGGCGTTGACCTTCGGCGGCACGCGCTCGCGCTCGACGCGGACGATGCGCGCGGTGTAGGGGTCGGCGAGCAGCGCGTCGAGCGAGACCGCGAGCGCCTTCTCGTCGATCGACCAGCCCATCACCGCCCGGCGCAGGATCATGCGACGAACGGTCATCCGCAGCCGGGCGTTGCGCGGGCGCACGCGCGAGCCGTCGTCGACCTTCACGGTGAACGCAGCGAGCTTGTCCCCGTCGTAGGTGACGTACAGCGGTACGTCCACCGGGTACGTCCCGTCCGCAGCGGACGGCGTGGCCATGGCGGCGATGTTCGCCCGCCGCGCCGTCTTGAGCGGGTCGAACACGAAGCCGATCGACGGCAGCTTCAGCGTGCTGCGGTGGCCGGCGACGCGCAGTTCGACGGGCTGCGCCATGGCGGCCGAGAACGTGGCGTCGAGATGGGCCGCTGCATGCGAGAGGGTCATGCCGCCGATGTCCAGCCCAGCGGCCTTGGCGCCCGGCGGGATCACGGGCTCGGGCGTGGGCGTCGGCGTCGGTTCCTGGGCGGCGGCGCCCGCGGGGATCAGCAGCAGCGCGACGACTACGGCGAGGAGCGGGCGCATGGAGGCGGAGGGTAGCCGCGGGATCACGCCGCGGGGCGCGCTGCAAGCCGGCGTGCGGGCACGTCCAGGAACGCGTCGAGCAGCCGCCACGTGCTCCCGCGCGCGGCGCGGCCGGTGAGCACGCCGAGGTGGCCGCCGGGCGCGGTCTCGAGCGTGACCGGCGCGTTCGGCACGAGCGCGCCGAGGTGGTGGCAGGCCGCCACCGGCGCGATCCCGTCGCCGCGACCCGCGATCGCCAGCAGCGGGATCGTCGCGTCCGCGAGGTCGATCGTCGCGTCGGTCAGCGCCAGCCGGCCGTCGGCCAGGTCGTTGGTGCGGAACAGGCGGTGGTACAGCTGCCCGAACGTGCGCCCGGGATAGGCGTGCATCCGATCCATGAACGCGTCGACGGCCTCGATCTGCGCGAGCAGCTCGCGGTTGTCGAGGTTGGAGACGACCGTCCAGGGCTTCATGACGTACTTGTCGATGCCCGCGAGCTGGTAGCCGCGCTTGACGAACGGCGCCGGCGCGCCGCCCATGCCGCGGTAGAGCTGCGTCACGAGCCAGCCGCGGGTCATCGCGTCGATCGGCCGCAGCGGAGCGATCAGCGGGACCTTCGAGAAGTCCCACGGGCTCGCCACGAGCGCGGCGGCCTCGATCGGCAGGCGGGCGTCCCACGCGTGCGCGAGCAGGGAGAGGATCCCGCCCAGGCACCAACCGACGACACGCACGGGCTTGCCGCCTGCATCCGCCGAGACCACCCGGACCGCGGCCGGGATGACGTCCTCCACCCAGTGCTCGAGCCCGAGGTCGCGATCAGCGAACTGGATGTCGCCGTACTCGAGCAGGTAGGTCCGCCGCCCGCTGAGCACGAGGTGCTCGGCGAGCGAGCAGCCGCGCCGCAGGTCGAAGCAGATCGCCGGCGCCGCGAGCGGCGGCACCAGCAGCACCGGCGCGCCGCGCCGCCGCGGCGCCTCCCGCGAGCGCTCGTAGCGCGACACGGTGCGCTGCGGCCCGTTGTCGATCGGCTCCGACGGCATCCGGCGCAGGTCTGCGAGCCCGCCGCGCACGGTGGCGCCGTAGAGGTTGGCGGCGGCCGTCACGACCGTCTCTGGTGATGGCAGGCCGAGCAGGCGTCCAGCTTATGCCGGGAACGCCATCAGGAGCTCGAGCAGCTCCTCGGTGGCCTCGAGCTGCGGACGGCGGCCGCAGCCCTCGATCAGCTCCACGCGCGTCTCGGGCAGCGCGCCGAGCAGCCCGCGCGCGCCGGTGTGCGGGAGCATCCGGTCGCGCGTGCCCCACACGAGCAGGACGGGGCAGGCGACGGCGGTGAGGTCGAACGGCGCGGTCGCGAGCTCGGGCAGCAGCGGGTGCGACGGCAGCGGCCGGTTGCCGCCGACGAGCGTGCGCACGAGCGCGCTGGGCACCGGGATCGGGATGTCCAGCAGCCGCCGGATGATCGGGTCACGCTCGACGACGTCGAACCAGCCGGGCGTCTCGAGCCCGGCCGGAGCCACGGGGACGACGCCGGCGAGCGGCAAGTCGGGCTGCTCCGCCAGGCGCAGCGCCACCGCCCCGCCGAGCGAGGTGCCGGCCACCACGACCGGCTCGCCGCCGCCCCACTCGAGCACCAGAGCGGCCGCGAAGTCGTCGAGCTGCGGCAGGATCGCGCCGGGCGCGAGCCGCGAGGCGTGGCCGAACCCGGGCAGGTCGACGGCGATCGCGCGCCGCCCGGTCGCGGCAAGCTCGCCGAGCAGCGGGCGCCACGTGTCGGCCGAGTCGCCCCAACCGTGCAGGAGCACGATCCCGGGGCCGGCGCCGTCGAGCTCGAGCACGCGCGTGCGGTGCCCGGCCAGCTGCATGCTGTGCTCGATCAGCGACTCCATTGACCTTTCAATACCCCGAAGTTGTGAATCCGAGCGGCGGCGCGCGTGGATCGGCGCACCCCGAGGTTGTGAATCCGAGCGGCGATGCGAGAGGATCGGCTGGTCGCATGAGGATCGTGGTCGCGGAGGACAACATGCTTCTGCGCGAGGGGATCTCGCGCGTGCTCGAGGATCAGGGCATGGAGATCGTCGGACGCTGCGAGACCGCCGACGCGCTGCTCGAGGCCGTCCAGGCCCACAGGCCCGATGTCGCGATCGTCGACATCCGGCTCCCGCCCACCCACACCGACGAGGGGCTGCGCGCCGCGGAGGAGATCCGCGCCGGCCACCCCGGCACGAGCGTGCTCGTCCTCTCGCAGTACGTCGACCCGGACCTCGCGATGCGGCTGGTCAGCGACGGCGTCGAGGGCACGGGCTACCTGCTCAAGGACCGCGTCGCCGACGTCGAGGAGTTCGCCGGCGCCGTCCGCCGCGTAGCCGCCGGCGGCACCGCCCTCGATCCCTCGCTCGTGTCGATGCTGCTAGGCCGCCGCCGGGGCGACGACCCGCTCGAGCGGCTCACGCCCCGCGAGCGCGAGGTGCTCGAGCTGATGGCGGAGGGCTGCTCGAATCAGGCGATCGCCGAGCGGCTCACGATCACGCTGCGCGCGGTCGAGAAGCACGTGACGAGCATCTTCGGCGCGCTGGGGCTGCCGTCGACCGGCCTCGAGCACCGGCGCGTGCTCGCCGTGCTGACCTACCTGCGTTCCTGACGCAGGAACTCGCGCCAGGTCTCGGCGCGGATCGCCCACCGCTCGTGGTCGCGCCAGCGCCCGCCGACCTTCAGGTAGCGCGGCGAGAAGCCCTCGAGCTCGAACCCGCAGCGCTTGGCGAGCGCGATCGAAGGCGCGTTGTCGGGCTGGATGTTGGCCTCGAGCCGGTGCAGGCCGACCGTCGTGAACGCCTCGCGCAGCAGGAGCCGCATCGCTTC
>JBKOYW010000305.1:0-11649 GCA_046744275.1 Actinomycetota bacterium | reverse complement strand
CGGCGAGCTAGGCTCAATGATCGGAACGCACACCGCTGCCTCACGCGCGCAGAAGGGCACCGCGAAGCAGCGTGGCGAGCCGACTGCGACGGCGAAGGATGTCGGCGCGGTGCCGGTGCGAGCGAAGTCCTGAGGCGTGGCTTTGACGCCAGATCACGGGCCGCGCTCGCGGCGTGGACGCCACATTGCGCTTCGACTCGCGAGCGGCAATCCGCTCCTGGCCAACGGCTTCGCTGAATCTCACCACCTTGAACGAGGCACTTTGCCGGGTCGGTGTCGCGGCGGTCCGTGCCTCGGCCGTGCCGGCGCTCGGGGGACACAAGAGGGGACACAACCGCCGATGTCTGGTTCGACGGGCGGTTGTCGCCGCTCGGCCTCAGGTCCTGACGGGGAGGGCGGCAGCGGCGCGGTCGAGTAGGCGCTGCAGCTCGGCCGTCGCGTCGTCCTCGAGCGGGAGCAGCGGCGCGCGGACCGGGCCGGTCGTGTCGCCGACGAGCGCACATGCGGTCTTGACGGCAGCGGCGTAGCTCTGGGATTCGAGGAACCGGCAGAGGGGCCAGAGGCGTGCCCACAGCTCCCGGGCAGCGGGGAGGTCGATGTCGTCGATCAGGAGGCGGTGCAGGGCGACGCATTGCTCGGGCAGGATCGAGGCGGCGCCCCAGACGACGGCGCGGACACCCGCGGCGAGCGCGGCGAAGGTGAGGGTGTCCCAGCCGTTGAGCAGGATCGGGCCGTCCTCGGCCTGGATGAGCTCGGTGGCGGCGACCGCGTCGCCGCCCGTGTCCTTGAGGGAGGTGACGTTCGCGGCCCGGCGCAGCTCGCGGAACTGGTCGGCATCGAGCCGCACGCCCGAGGCGCTCGGCAGGTTGTAGTACATGATCGGGATCTGGATCCGCTCGGCGACGGCGGTGTAGTGGGCGAGCAGCTCGCGCCAGCCGAGCGCGTCGTAGAACGGCGGGACGATCATCACCGCGGCCGCGCCGCTGCGCTCGGCGTGCATGCTCAGCTCGACGGTCTCGGCGGTCGTGAGCGCGCCGGTGCCGACGACGAGGGGCACGCGACCCACCGCCGCCTCGATCGTGGTCTCGGCGAGCCGTCGTCGCTCGTCATGCGTGAGCGTGGTGAACTCGCCGGTGCTGCCGCCGGGCACGAGGCCGCCGACGCCGCCGCGGATCAACCGCTCGACGTTGGCCGCGAGCGCGTCGGTATCGACCTGCGCGCCGTCTTCGGTGAACGGGGTGATGAGCGCCGGGAGGACGCCGTGGAGGGGATCAGGCACGTGTCACCTCGATCGTGGGGGAGGGAAGGCGCAGCTGCGATTCCACGCGCTCGGCGGCGGCCGAGCCGGTGCGCGCGGCGGCCTCCATGTTGCCCAGCTCGGCGAAGTAGTCGCCGGCCAGGTGCAGGTTGCGATGGGCGCCGAGAGCGCCTTCGAGCGCCGGCTGCAGGCGGTGGCGGCCGGGGCGCGCGAACGCGTTGCCGAGCTCCCAGCGGTGCACGGACGCGTCGGCGACGACGCCACGCGTCTGCGGGTAGAGGTCGTGCAGGTCGGCGAGGAAGCGCCGCACGATCTCGTCGTCGGACTCGTGCGAGAGCGCCGCGGCCGCGTGCGCTCCGGCGAACAGCATCAGGCTGCCGCCCGGCCGGCGCTCGCCGTCGTGCCGGAGCGCCTGCGCCTGGTTGGTGAACAGGTCGAAGACGCGGCCTGGCGTGGCCACCGCGTAGACGGCGTCGTATGGCATGGCGCCGGTCTCCTCGGTCTCCACAGCCACGCTCACGAACGCGCCGTAGGTGATCTGCTCGAGTGCCGCCGACGCTTCCGGTGCCGTCGCGGCCACGAGCGGCGCGGCGTGTGGCGCCGGCGCGGCCATGATCACGTGGCGGGCGCGGATCGCTCCGGCGGCGTGCTCGACGATCAGATCGGCGCCCTCGGGTCGCACGCCGGTGACGCGGCAGCCGGTACGGGCGCGGTCAGCCAGCCGGTGGGCGAGCGCGTGGGGCAGCGCACCGGGGCCGCCGAGCAGATGCCGGGCGATAAGTGACCCCTTGCCGCTCCACACGAGGGCGAAGAGCCCGATGCCGCAGCCCGCCGAGAGCTGGTGCAGTTCCGCGGTCGCACGATGTGCGGCGCAGGAGAAGATCGACTCGACGGCGGGCGGGACGGGGCCGAGGAACTCGGCGAATGTGCGGTCGTCCTCGAACGCGAGCACGCGTGACCGGACGTCGGCGGGCGTCTCGCCAGGCGCGGCGGTAGCGAGCCGTGCTCGCCGCGCCACCGCGTGCCGGAGTCGCAGTCCCGCCACCGCGAGCGCCGCACGCTCGCGCAGCGAGAGCGGCAGGCGGAAGGGGTAGGTCTCCACCGGACCGCGGTCCACGAGCCGCGACCCGACGGCGAGGCCCATCATGCTGCCGGTGACGGGCACGCTCTCGAGCCCGCACTCGCGCGCCATCGAGTCCACGAGCGACCCCGGCGCGGGGAACAGGTGGGCGCCGTAGTTCATCCAGTACGGACCGCGCAGCGCGGAGCGCAGGCGGCCGCCCAGCCGGTGGCTCGCCTCGAGGAGGACGACGTCGCGTGCCCGGAGTCGCCACGCGGCGGCGAGCCCGGCGATCCCGCCGCCGACCACGACCACCTCTCGGGTCTCATTGGAGTCCACGGCCTCACTATGCCGCGGACGACAGCCTCAAGGTAGGCTTGACTCCTTGGACGAAACCAAAGCTGCCCTTTTGTCTCTTCAGCAGATTCGTTGCTTCTCTGCAGCGGCGCAGCTCGGGTCGTTCACGGCGGCGGCGGAGGCGCTCCGGGTGTCCCAACCCGCGGTCGCCGAGCAGGTGCGCAATCTCGAGAACACCCTCGGCGTCGACCTCTTCGCACGCGTCGGCCGCGGTGTCGTGCCCACCGAGGCGGGTCACGCCTTCGCCGAGCACGCCGACCGCACCCTGCGCGCCCTCGAGGATGCCGCCGGCAGCGTCGCCGCGCGCAGTTCGCTGCGGGACGGTTCCGTCGCCCTCGGCACGTTCAACGCGCCGTCGGCGTGGCGGCTCGACGAGCTCGTGACCGCGTTCCTGGACCGCCATCCGGGGATGACCGTGCGGCTCGTCGGCCGCAACTCGTCCAGGACGGCCGAGCGCGTGCGACGCGGCGACCTCGAGGCGGCGATCGTCGTGCTGCCGATCGACGACGACAAGCTCGACGTCCGCCCAATCATCCGCGACGAGGTGCTCTACGTCAGCGCCGACCCGGCGCGCACGCGCCGCCCGGTCACGATCGAGCGGCTGGCCGCAGCGCCGCTCGTCTTCTACGACGCAGAGTCGGCCGACGCCGATCCGATCCGCCGACAGCTCGCCGAGCGCGCACAGGCCGACGGCCTACGGCTACGCCCGCGCGTCGAGGTCGAGTTCATGGACCTCGCCCTACGACTCGTCGCGGCCGGCGTCGGCGACACCTACCTACCCAGCGCCTACACACGGGCGACTCACTACCCCACGGGACTGGCCACCGTTGGCTTCAGCCCGACGCTCTTCGACACCTTCGCGATCATCACGCGTCGAGCCGCGCGGCTGTCACCGGCCACCCGAGAGCTCATCGCAGACGTCGAAGCGCACATGAGGGCGCTCGCCGACGACCTCAACACCACACGCGTGAGCGGTCCGGCGGGCCAGCCCTGAGCCGTGCCCTCCATACCTAGACACTCCTAGCGGGTTCTGGGCTCGTGATCGGGCGAGCGCACCGCGTATCGGGCGACAGCGCGGCAGCTCTGCGCAGCACCCCTAACCGTCCGGCTGCCGATCATGCGACACGCTGCGGTGCGACTAGACTCGGTCCACCATGACGCCGGAGGACCGCCCTCCTGCCGCGCACGTCGAGCCGCCCGACTCCGGCGAGGGGCCGGATCCGCGCGAGGCCCGCTTCCGCGAGCGGGAGTCGCGTCGCCGTGAGCGGCCGCAGGGGATGGTCCCAGGACGCGAGCGTCGGCGGACGCGGATCGAGCGCGGCGCGATGCGCGGAGTCGCCACGGGCGGCATCGTCGGCATCGGGGTCGCGCTCGGAGCCGTGCTCGTCGGTCAAGATGTCGCCGGCTGGATCGTGGGGTTGGTCGTGAGCGTCGTCTCGATCATCCTCGCGGCGCTCCTCTGGTCCTCCCGGCAGCTCTGAGCGCGCTCACCGGGCGCTCAGCTCATCTCGCGCGTTCTGTGGACCGGGCGAGGGCAACGCCCTAATCTGGATCGTTTCCAGAATATGTGACAGACTGCGCGGATGCCGGGGTCGTCGGAACTTGAGCGCATGTTGCGCGGGGCTTCCTTGCGCGTCACGCGTCCTCGGGTAGCGGTGCTGGCCGCGGTGCATGACCATCCGCACGCCGACACGCACTCGATCATCGGTGTCGTGCGCGAGCGCCTCGGTGAGGTGTCCGCGCAGGCCGTTTACGACGTGCTGCTAGCTCTGACCGACGCGGGACTGGTGCGGCGCATCCACCCGCCTGGCTCCGTGGCGCGCTACGAGTCGCGAGTGGGCGACAACCATCACCACGTGGTGTGCCGGTCGTGCGGTGTCATCGCCGACGTCGATTGCGCCGTCGGTACCGCACCCTGTCTGACCGCGTCCGACGACCATGGCTTCGCGATCGACGAGGCCGAGGTCATCTATTGGGGTCTATGTCTTGAATGCTCCGGAAAGGGTTCCCGTGTCCGATAAGCCTGACGCCGTCGTAGGAGAGATGAACGAGGAGGCCGGGAACGGCTGCCCGGTCGCGCACGAGCGCGCCCCGCACCCCACGCAGGGCGGCGGGAACCGGGGCTGGTGGCCGGACCGGCTCAACCTCAAGATCCTCGCCAAGAACCCCGCCGTGGCCAACCCGCTCGGCGAGGAGTTCGACTACGCCGAGGCGTTCAACTCCCTCGACCTCGACGAGGTCAAGCAGGACATCGAGGAGGTGCTGACGACCTCGCAGGACTGGTGGCCGGCCGACTTCGGCCACTACGGCCCGCTCATGATCCGCATGGCGTGGCACAGCGCCGGCACGTACCGCATCCACGACGGGCGCGGTGGCGCCGGGGCGGGCCAGCAGCGCTTCGCGCCGATCAACAGTTGGCCGGACAACGGCAACCTCGACAAGGCGCGCCGGCTGCTGTGGCCGGTCAAGCAGAAGTACGGCCAGGCGCTCTCGTGGGCCGACCTGATGATCCTCACCGGCAACGTCGCCCTGGAGTCGATGGGCTTCGAGACCTTCGGCTTCGCCGGCGGCCGTGAGGATGTCTGGGAGCCCGACGAGGACGTCTACTGGGGCCCCGAGACCACGTGGCTGGGCGACGAGCGCTACAGCGGCGACCGGGAGCTCGAGAAGCCCTTTGGCGCCGTCCAGATGGGCCTGATCTACGTCAACCCGGAGGGCCCGAACGGCAACCCGGACTTTCTCGCTGCGGCCAGGGACATCCGCGAGACATTCAGCCGCATGGCGATGAACGACGAGGAGACGGTCGCGCTGATAGCCGGCGGCCACTCGTTCGGCAAGACCCACGGCGCGGCCGACCCGGACGTGTACGTCGGCCCCGAGCCCGAGGGCGCCCCGCTCGAGGCGCAGGGCCTCGGCTGGCAGAACAGCTACGGCAGCGGCAAGGGCGCGGACGCGACCACCAGCGGGATCGAGGTCACCTGGACCACGACGCCGACGAGGTGGAGCAACAACTTCCTCGAGAACCTGTTCGGGTACGAGTGGGAGCTGACCAAGAGCCCCGCCGGCGCCCACCAGTGGGTCGCGAAGGACGGCGCCGGAGCGGGCAGCATCCCCGGGCCGATCGACGAGGCGGACAGGCGCCCCCCGACGATGCTGACGACGGACCTGTCGCTCCGGTTCGACCCGGTCTACGGGCCGATCTCGAAGCGCTTCCTCGAGAACCCGGACGAGCTCGCTGACGCGTTCGCCCGGGCGTGGTTCAAGCTGACGCACCGCGACATGGGGCCGATCGAGCGCTACCTCGGGCCGGAGGTCCCGTCCGAGAGGCTGCTGTGGCAGGACCCGGTCCCCGAGGTGACGCACGAGCTCATCACGGCGGACGACATCGCCCACCTCAAGGGCCAGATCCTCGAGTCGGGGCTGTCAGTTTCCCAGCTGGTCTCGACGGCCTGGGCGTCGGCGTCGACGTTCCGCGGCAGCGATAAGCGCGGCGGCGCCAACGGGGCGCGCATCCGCCTCGAGCCGCAGAACGGCTGGGAGGTCAACGAGCCCGCCGAGCTGGCGACGGTGCTGCGCACGCTGGAGGGGATCCAGGAGTCGTTCAACAGCTCCGGCAAGCAGGTCTCGCTCGCCGACCTGATCGTGCTCGGCGGCTCCGCGGCAGTCGAGCTGGCCGCCAAGAAGGCCGGGTACGACATCGACGTCCCCTTCACGCCGGGACGGACCGACGCGTCGCAGGAGTGGACCGACGTGGGGTCGTTCGCCGCGCTCGAGCCGACCGCGGACGGGTTCCGCAACTACCTCCGGAATGGTCACCGGCTACCTGCCGAGTATCTCCTGCTCGATCGCGCGAACCTGCTGACCCTGAGCGCCCCCGAGATGACCGTCCTCGTGGGTGGCCTTCGCGTCCTGGGCGCAAACCACAAACAGTCCCCGCTGGGCGTCTTCACCTCGACGCCCGGGTCGCTCACCAACGATTTCTTCGTGAACCTGCTCGACCTGGGCACGGCGTGGACGGCGTCCGAGGACGCGGAGACGTTCGAGGGCCGCGACGTCGCCACGGGCGAGGTCAGATGGACCGGAAGCCGCGTCGACCTCGTTTTCGGCTCGAATTCCGAGCTGCGCGCGCTCGCGGAGGTCTACGCGAGCGATGACGTGCGGGAGAAGTTCGTGCACGACTTCGCTGCGGCGTGGGTCAAGGTGATGAACCTCGACCGGTTCGAGCGCAAGTGATGAATACTTGAGACCGCTTGCGACATGGGGCCGCTCTGTCAGCGCGCGAGGTAACCGCCGTCGATGACGAGCTCGGTCCCGGTGACGAAGCTCGCGTCGTCGCTCGCGAGATAGGCGATGGCACCTGAGATCTCGCTGACGTGCGCTCGGCGGCCGAGCGGGGTGAGCGGGACGACGCCGCCCTCGGGCTCGTTCTCGTTCATAGGCGTCGAGACGCCACCAGGGCAGATCGCGTTGACGCGGATCCGGTCGGCGGCGTGCTCGAGTGCCGCAGTCTTCGTCATGGCGATGATGGCCGCCTTGCTCGCCGTATAGGCGACATAGCCTTCCGAACCGGTGACTCCGAAGATGCTCGCCACGTTGATGATCGAGCCGGCGCCGACCGCCCGCATAGCCGGGATCGCGGCCTGCATGCCGAGAAGCGTGCCGGTGGCGTTGACGGCGAACAGCGTGTTCCATGCCGTGAGCGTCTCCTCGATCAGCGGCGAGACGTGGATGATGCCGGCGTTGTTGACGAGCACGTCCAGGCGCTCGCAGTCCGCCACCAGGGCCTTCCAGCCGGCGGGGTCGGTGACGTCGAGGTGTCGGTAGCTGACGTCCAGCCCGTCGGCGCGAAGGCGTTCGGCGGTCTCCTCACCGGCGGCATCGAGGACGTCGACGCTCATCACGGTCGCGCCTTCGCGGGCGACGCGTTCGGCGTGGGAGGCTCCCTGGCCGCGTGCGCCTCCGGTGATGATGGCGACGCGTCCGTCGAGGCGACCGGGAATCATCGGAATGCGCTGCCGCCGGTCGCGGTCAGCGTCTCGCCCGTGACGTAGCCGGCACGCCCCTCGCCGGCGAGGAACCAGACGAGGTCGGCCATCTCCTCCGAGGTGGCGGCACGCCCGAGCGGCACTGAGGCGAGGGCGGCCTCCATGCGCCCGGAGGCGCGATTGCCGGGTGTGTCGACCCAACCGGGTGCGAGGGCGTTGACGCGCACGTGCGGTCCGAGCTCGAGCGCGAGCGAGCGAGTGAGCGCGACGACCGCGGCCTTCGAGGCGCAGTAGAGGAGCTGGCCGGGCGACGGCACGAAGGCGTCGATCGATGCGAAGTTGACGACGGCCGCGCCCTCGACGAGGAACGGCGCCACCGCCTGGGTGATGAGCAGCGTGCCGAGCACGTTGACGTCGAAGGTGTGGCGGTAGAGCTCCGTGGTGGCCGTCTGTAGCGTGCTCGGCGGGTAGACGCCGGCGGCGTTGACGACCGCCTTCGGCGCCCCGAGTTCTGCGACCGCGCGCTCGATCGCCGCGGCGACCGCGGCCGCGTCGGTGATGTCGACCGTGACCGCGAGCGCGCCGACATCCGCGTCAGCGCGGTCGAGCGCCGCGACCTGCCATCCCTCGGCGACGAAACGCTCGGCGCACGCCCGGCCCATCCCGCTCGCGGCGCCCGTGATGACCGCTGCGCTCATCCGTGGATGGCCAGGTAGTCGCGCGGCTCGCGACGGGTGTCGGGACGGGAATGGTCGCGGACCCGCGTGCGTCGAAGGACGCGGGCGATGCGTCGGTGCGTGCGGTCCATGTCGCGTTGCCATTCGTGTCGGGGGATGTCGATCCGGGATTCGGGTCGCGATGAGCGCGTGTAGAGCGCAGAGGGCGCGAAGTCTGCGGCGCGCTCTTGCGCGGCGAGGAACTTGGCGATGAGTCGCGTCTGGGCCGAGTAGACGGGAAGCTGGGGGCCGCGAGGGGCGGCGAGACCCACGAAGAAGAGCCGCTCCAGGCCGACGGGAAGGGTCATCCCGGCCACGCGCAGCGGGACGCCGTCTGCCCACCGAAGTGACGTCGCCTCGAGGAAGGGGAACGTCGCCTTGAAGCCGGTCGCGTAGACGATCGTGTCGAACGCGCGGCTCGTGCCGTCCGTGAAGTGCACGTCGTGGCCGTCGAAGCGCTCGATGCCGGGCGCGACGTGCACGCGCCCGTGGTGGATGAAGTGCAGGAGCTGGCCGTTGACGACCGGGCGGTTGCGGTGCAGGTTGCGCGTGGCGGGCGCGGGCAGCCCGTAGCGCTCGGGGCGGCCGAGGGCGACGTCGATGAGCGCGCGCGTCACACGCTCCTGAGCGCGGACCGGCAGGCGGGCGAGCAGCGGAAGCTCCGAGCGCGGCCGCCCGAACAGCGTCTTGGGTTGGAAGACGAGCCCGTTGCGCACCGAGACGGCGGTGCGGTAGCCCGCCTGCGCGGCATCGACGGCGAGGTCACAGCCCGAGTTACCGGCTCCCACGACGAGGACGCGCTCGCCCTCGAGGTCCCCGGTGTTCCGGTAGCGGCCGGAGTGCAGCACGTGTCCGTCGAAGACCCCCGGGTAGTCCGGCACGAACGGATCCCAGAGATGCCCGTTGGCGACGATCACGCCGTCGTAGATGCGGCGTTCGCCGTCTGAGGTCGCGATCTCCCAGCCGCCGAGGCCGTTCGCGCCGAGCGGCCGCGCCGACGTGACGGCCGTGTTGAACCGTATGTGGGCTCCGAGTCGGTGGTGGGCGGCGAACCCCAGGATGTAGTCGCGCATCTGGTCGCGGCTCGGGAACAGCGGATACTCCGACGGCATCGGGAACCCGTCGAAGCCCGACGAATCGCGCGGCGTGATCAGGTGCAGGCAGTCGTAGTCGGTATGCCAGTGCCCGCCGACGCGATCGCCGCGCTCGAAGCAGTCGACGGAGAATCCTTCGTCCAGCAGCACCTGGAGCGCGCCGAGCCCGGCGGCACCGGCACCGATCACGCAGTAGTTCCCCTGGGCCATGCGCCGGAGTATCGGGCTCCGGACACCAGCGAGCGAGAGCTGATTGACTGCACTTGGCGTAGGCAACGCCTACGGGAACCCCGCCATGACGCTGCAGCAGTTGACGTACTTCCTCGCCGCGGCCCAACACGGCTCCTTCACCGCGGCGGCGGACGTGCTGCGCCTCGCTCGCCCGAGCGTCTCCGAGCAGATCGCCCACCTCGAAGCCGAGCTCGGCGTCGCGCTCTTCGTGCGAACCGGCCGCCGCCTGGAGCTCACGGACGCCGGCCGGCTGCTGCGGCCCGAGGCCGAACGCACGCTCGCGGCGGCCGGCGAAGCAACTGACGTCGTGCGGCGGGCACGCACCCTGGCCGGGGGCACCGCCTCGCTGGGCACGTTCAGCACCGCCGAGCACCTGCTGCTGCCGGGCCTCGTCGAGGACTTCGCGCAGCGGCATCCGGAGGTCGCCATCCGGGTCGTCGGTCAGAACTCCAGCGAGCTCGCGGACGCCGTCCGCGCCGGGCGCCTGGAAGCCGGCCTGGTGGCGCTGCCGATCGACGACGAAGGGCTCGAAGTCAGCCCCGCGGTGGCGCAGTTCGAGGTCGTCTACGCCAGCGCGCGCCCCGACGGGCTCAACCGCCCCGTGACCGTCGAGCAGCTCGGCCAGGCCGTCCTCGTGCTCCCGGAAGCCCGCTGGGGCGACGAGGATCCCACACGCCGACAGCTCGCCGAACGCGCCCAGCGCGCCGGGATCACCATCCGGCCACGTATCGAGGTCCAGCACGCCTACGCTGCGCTCGAGCTCGCCGCCCGCGGTCTCGGTGACACGCTCGTAACCCGCGCGCTCGTCGACGGTCTCGGATACGGCGACCGGCTCGCCGCCGTGCCACTCGACCCGCCGTTGCACGAGGCCTTCGCCTTCATTAGCAGGCGCAATGCCAGGCTCTCACCGGCCACGCGCGCGCTCATGGCGCACGCCGAGCACCACCTCGCACGACGCTCCGACGATGGGATCTAGGGTGGTCCAGCTCAACGCGCCATGCTCACGGATCGGCCAGTTCCGCCGCGGGCCTCGCCGAGGCGGCGCAGCGGCTCGCGGCGTCATGCCCAGGCTCGATTCCGGCCGCGCCCCCGCTCGGCCACGACCAGCCCGACCAGGAGCGCGGTGAGCAGCGCGGAGACGAGCAGGCCGTCGGCGCCGGCCGCCAGCGGCACGGCGGCGAGCAGCGCGACGATCGCCACCGCTCGTGGCGCCCTCTGCGTCTGCCCGATCCTGGCAGCGCAGGCCATCAGGCCGGCGAGGAACAGCGCGGGGCCGCCGAGCGCGACGAGCGCTCCCCCGCCGTGCAGGTCGTCGGTCGGATGCGCGATCACGAGCTCGTCGCCCACCGCAACGAGCACGATCCCGGCGACGATCGGGAGGTGCAGGTAGGTGTAGATGTCACGACCGATCTGGCCCCGCTCCTCGGCCGTCGCCCCGCGGATCCGCTCAAGAACCGCGCCGGCGACCTGGCCGAAGTACAGCCACCAGAGCGCCGTCGAGGAGAGCAAGGCGAGCAGGAGGGCAGCGACGACGTCGACGCTCAACCCCGTGTCAGAGGCGGTGGCGCCCGCGAGCACGATGCTCTCACCGAGCGCGATGATCACGAACAGCTGGAAGCGCTCGCCAAAATGGGCGCCCTCGATCTGCCACTGGCTCATCGGCGTGGTGCCCGCGCCCGGGAGCCAATAGGCGGCGAGCGGCCCGGCGAGGTCGATCCCGAGAGCCGCCAGCCACAGAACCCAGCGCAACGCTTCGGCGTCGACGATGCCGCCGGCGACCCACAGTGGCGCCGAGACCACGCTCCACGCCAGAATCTGGCGGAAGTTCTGGTTGAACCGCCCGCGCGGCGTGACCGCGACGACGAACGCGTTGCGCCCGATCTGCAGACCCGAGTAGCCGCACGCGAACAACAGCGCGTACTCCCCGAATCCCTCCGGGATCGCGACC
>JBKOYW010000262.1:0-2398 GCA_046744275.1 Actinomycetota bacterium | reverse complement strand
GGTCGTCCAGGCCAGGATCTTGTCGCCCTCGCGCAGCGCTCCGGCGCCGTCGACGACCGGGAACGTGACGTAGACGCTCGGGTCCTCGACGTCGCGGTAGCCCTCGGAGACCTCGTGCGACGACAGCGCGGTGCCGCAGCGCGCGCAGTACGGGACGACCTTGTGGCCCTCGTAGAGCAGCTCGCGGTCCCACATCGTGCGCAGCGCCCACCAGACCGACTCGATGTAGGCTGGCTCGAGGGTGCGGTACGCGTCGTCGAGGTCGACCCAGAAGCCGATCCGCTCGGTCAGCCGGTTCCAGTCCTCGAGGAACTCGAACACCGACTCGCGGCACTTGGCGTTGAACTCGGCGATGCCGTAGCGCTCGATGTCGTCCTTGGACTTGAAGCCGAGCTTCTGCTCGACCGCGATCTCGACGGGCAGCCCGTGGCAGTCCCAGCCGCCTTTGCGCTCCACGTAGCGCCCGCGCATCGTCTGGTAGCGCGGGAAGATGTCCTTGAACGCGCGCGCGAGCACGTGGTGCGAGCCGGGGCGCCCGTTCGCGGTCGGCGGGCCTTCGTAGAACACGTACGGCTCCGCACCCCGGCGGCGGCGGACCGACTCGTGGAAGACGTCGCGCTCGCGCCAGCGCGCGAGGACCTCCTCCTCGAGCTTCGGGAAGTCGGGCTTGGCGGGGAGTGGACGGAGCGGAGCCACGGAGCGGTCATTCTAGGTGGGGTGACCCGCGCCCTCATCGCCGTGGGCGCCGCGCTGGTGCTCTTGATAGCGGGGCTCGGACTGGCCGTCTATGTCACTCGCGACGAGGACAACATCGCGGTCGACAACCCGCTGGCGGAAAACGTCACGCGTGCGATCGCGCTGCGCGATCGCGTGGACCTGCCCGCCCTGGCGCGGTTCGAGTGGGACGAGGTGCTGATCGTCGCGCCGGGCACGCCGCGCGAGACGATCTCGCGCCGGCTCGGCTACGAGTGGACCGGCGACGTGGGCTTCCAGACCGGCGAGCTGCTGATCTTCCTCGACCGCCGGCGCGTTGCGCGCTTCGCCGACTACCGCGGCCTCGCCCGCTTCGAAGGGTTCGAATCCCCGATCGACTCGCTGCCGCGCGACGACGCCGTGCTGCGCGTGCGCGACCTCGTGGTCTCGCCGCCGCCCTAGTCAGCGGTTGCGTCTGCGCGCGGCCTTCTGGGCCTTGCCGCGGGCACGCGCGCGCGCCTTCGCCTCGCGCTTGTGCTTGTGCGGGCCTTCCTCGCGCAGCCGCCGGGCGTCGGGCCGGTGGCCCTTCGGGAGCGACTTGCGCGCGTCGCGCGAGATGAACATGCCGATCGCGATGAACGCGATCAGCAGCGCGCCGGCGATCACGTACAGCGTCGAGGTGCCCGAGATCTCGGAGTCGAGGAAGCCGTCGTCGTCCTCCGGCTCGGCGGTCGGCGCCGGAGTCGGCTGGGCCTGCGGCAGCGGCGAGAACGGCTGGGTCGGGTTCGTGGGGTTCTGCTGGCCGGTCTGCGCGATCGCCGCGGCGGGCGCCAGCAGCGCGAGCAGCAGAGCGATGAGTGCGATACGACGGAACATGCGGGCGGGCAAGGTACTACGCGGGAGCGCCGGTGAGAACCCACCGCGAGCCCAGGAAGCGCGCGCCGCAGGTCAGCGCGCGCATGCCGATCAGCCCGGCGAGGCCCCACCACACGCCCTCGATCCCCCAGCCCTGGTCGAGCGCCAGCAGCGCGATCGGGACGTAGACCGCCGCCGACGCGAGCATCGCCCACATCAGGAAGCGCGTGTCGCTCGCGCCGATCAGGATCCCGTCGAGGGCGAAGACGACGCCGTTGAGCGGCATCAGCGCCGCGAACAGCCACCAGATCTCCTGTGCGCGCTCCACCACCGCCTCGTCGTCGGTGAACGCGTGCGGCAGCAGGTTCGTCAGCGCCAGCAGGATCAGCCCGAAGGCGGCCCCGACGATCGCCGACCACAGGATCACGCGCGTGGCCGCGGCGCGCGCTCGCGCGCCATCCCCTGCGCCGAGCAGGCGGCCGACCATCACCTGCGCCGCGATCGCGAGCGCGTCGAGCACCAGGGCCAGGAACACGAAGAGCTGGAACGCGATCTGATGCGCGGCGAGCGAGGCGGCGCCGACGCGTGCGAGCACCGCGGACGCGACCAGGAACGAGGCGAGCAGCGCGCTCGTGCGCACTGCGATCTCCGTCCCGATCCGCATCAGCGGCCGCATCAACGCGAGCAGCGGCGGCTCGAAGCCGGCGCGGCGCTGGACCTTGACGAACGCCAGCCCCATGCCGGCCTGCGCGATCACCGTGCCCCACGCGGAGCCGGCGAGCCCCCAGCCGAAGCCATAGACGAACAGCAGCTCGAGCACGACGTTGACCACGTGCGCGACGACCAGGAT
>JBKOYW010000112.1:0-3006 GCA_046744275.1 Actinomycetota bacterium | reverse complement strand
CGGCCGCCTGGGCCGCATCCTCGGCCCGCAGGGCAAGATGCCGAACCCGAAGGTCGGCACCGTGACGATGGACGTCCGCAAGGCCGTCGAGGAGTCCAAGGCCGGCAAGGTCGAGTACCGCACCGACCGCACCGCGATCGTGCACATGACCGTCGGCAAGACCTCGTTCCCCGACGACCACCTGCTCGAGAACTACCAGGCCATCATCGAGGAGCTGATCCGCGCCAAGCCGTCCGCGGCGAAGGGGCGGTACCTGCGCTCGGTCGTGATGGCCTCGACGATGGGTCCCGGCATCAAGGTCGACCCGTCTCTTACCCGCGTAACGTCGCCGGAGGCACGCGCCAGCGCCGCTTGACCCGTCTGACCGCCTCGTAGCCGGCGCGTGCCGGAGGCGAAAGGCAAATCCCGTCCCCCAAAGACCCCCGGCAGCTCGTAAGTCCGGGATAGGAGGAACCGCTTGAACCGAGACCAGAAAGCCGCGGTCATCGATGAGGTGGCCGCCCAGATCTCCGGGTCGGAGGCCGTGTTCGCGGTCGACTACCGCGGCATCTCCGTGCCGCAGGCCGCCGAGCTGCGCACCAAGCTGCGCGACGCCGACGCCTCGTTCCGGGTCGTCAAGAACACGCTGACTCTGCGAGCGGCCGACAAGGCCGGCGCCGACGCGCTCAAGGAGCTGCTCGAGGGCCCGACCGCGATGACGTTCGTCCGCGGCGACGCCGCTGCGGCCGCCAAGGCGCTGTCGGACTTCCGCCGCGCGAGCGGCGGCACGCTGCTCGAGTTCAAGGGCGGCTGGATGAACGGCGCCCCGCTCGCCGCACCGGAGATCGAAGCCATCGCCAAGCTGCCGTCGCGCGAAGTCCTGTACGGGCGCCTCGTCGGCATGGTCGCCTCGCCGCTCACCGGACTGGTGACGAGCTTGGGAGGCCTCGTCGGCGGTCTCGCCCGCCAGCTCCAGCAGATGGCCGACCAGGGCCTGGTCGGCGGCGCTGCGCCGGCGGCTGAGCCCGCGGCCGAGGCTGAGGCCCCGGCCGAGGAGCCCGCCGCCGAGGCCCCGGCCGAGGAGCCCGCGGCCGAAGCGGCACCCACTTCCCCCGACACTGAGACCCAGGAGGACTAGACACCCATGGCCACCAGCACCCAGGAGTGGATCGACGAGCTCAAGTCGATCTCCGTGCTCGAGCTCTCGGAGCGCATCAAGGCGCTCGAGGAGGAGTTCGGCGTCTCCGCGACGGCGGTCGCCGCCGCGGCCCCGGCCGGCGGTGCCGGCGCCGTGGCCGAGGACGGCGGCGGAGCCGAGGAGCAGACGGCCTTCGACGTCGTCCTCACCGGCGCCGGCGACAAGAAGATCCAGGTCATCAAGGTCGTCCGCGCGGCGACCGGCCTTGGTCTGAAGGAGGCCAAGGCGCTCGTCGACGAGGCCCCGAAGCCCGTCAAGGAGGGCGTCGAGCGCGAGGAGGCCGACAAGCTGAAGGCCGACCTCGAGGAGGCCGGCGCCTCCGTTGAGGTCAAATAGGTCGCCCGGACGGCGACCACCTCGTCAGAGCGCCGGCTGGATGCCGGCAAGGGGTAACCTTCACGGCGACAAGCAGACGCACGCGAGGGGCGGCCGCACGGCCGCCCTTCGTCGTCAGAGCGCCCGCTCGACCTCGGCCGCGCGGCGTGACTCGACGAAGATGATCACGCGATCGCCCGGGCGCAGGACGTCGGAGCCGTGCGGGAAGATCGCCGTCCCCTCGCGCACCACGGCGCCGATTAGCGATCCGGTGGCGGGCAGGTCCTTGAACGTGCGTCCGGCGAGCGCCGACTCCGCACGGACGGTGATGTCGAGGATCTCGAAGCGGTCATCGTCGAGCATCGCGACCTGGCGGCAACGCGGGTCGTGGGCGAACCGGACCATCTCCTCGGCGGCGACCTGGCGCGGGTTGACGGCGACGTCCACGCCTCCGCTCTCGTAGACCTCCTTGGAAATCGGGTCGTGCGTCAGCGCGATCGTCAGGCGCACGCCGTGCCGCTTCGCGAGCACCGCGCCGTAGAGGTTGCGGGCGTCGTCGTTCATGCAGAACACCGCGGCCGTCCACTGGCCGATCCGCTCGTGTGCCAGGAACTCGGGGTCGAAGGCGCTGGCGTTGAAGACCTGCACCTCCGGGAGCTCCCTCGCGACCTGGCGCGCGCGATCCACCTGCGCCTCGACCAGCCGGACCCGCAGGCCGTGCTCGAGCAGCACCCGGGCGATCGTCGTGCCCATCCGGCCGGCGCCGAAGATCACCATGTCGTCCACCTCGCGGTCGCCCTTCCCGATCCGCGCGCTCCACGCGCGCGCGGACGCCGGCGAGGCGATCACGATCACCCGGTCGCCGGGCATGATCGACTCATCCCCGCGCGGCACGATCATGCGGTCACCGCGGACGATCCCGGCCACCTTGGAATCGGCCGGGATCGCGGCCCGGCGGAGCGGCCGACCGATCAGCGTGTCGTTCGCGGTGCGCGGTGGGACGTCGAACTCGACGATCTGCACCTTGCCCTCGGCGAACACGTCGGTCTGGCGGGCCGCCGGAATGCCGACGATGGCCGAGATCGCGTTCGCGGTCTCCAGCTCGGAGGAGACCATGAAGTCGACGTCGATCTCGCGCTCGCGCCAGGCCTCCAGGTAGGCCAGGCTGCTCGTCCGGACGACGACCTGCGCGTTCGAGAGCCGCTTGACGAGCATCGCGCTGACCAGATTCAGCTCCTCGCGGGGGCTGCAGGCGATCAGCAGGTCCGCCTCCTCCACGCCGGCCTTGCGCAGCTCCTCGCGCGCCGTCCCGTCGCCGTGCACCGTCCGCACGTCGTAGCGACCGCGGAAGAGCGCGAGACGGTCGTCGTCGGCGTCGACGACCACGACGTCGTGATGCTCGTGCAGGGCGTCCACCAGCGCGGCCCCCACGTGGCCGGCACCCAGCACGATGATCCTCATGAGCGGAGCGTAGGCGATGATGCCCGCGCGCATGCTCGCTCCAGAGGCAATCC
>JBKOYW010000304.1:0-9645 GCA_046744275.1 Actinomycetota bacterium | reverse complement strand
GTGACACGCCGCGTACCCGATGGAGACGATCAGCGGGACGTCGCGCTCGCGGGCGGTCGCGAAGGCCTCCTCGCCCCACGGATGCCAGTCCACGGGGTTGTCCTTGTGCTGCAGTAGGTAGGGCGAGGTCTCGTTGGCGAGCGCGTTCATATTCGTATGCGGCTTTCTCGCACTCGCAAGCTCGTGCGAGCGCCTTGATTACAGTGCCTTTCCATGTCCCATCATCGCGAAACGGTCACGGCTGACCCAGGCCCGCCCGCCGCTGGGCCGTACTCCCACGCCGTCAAGTCGAACGGCCTCGTGTTCCTCTCCGGCCAGACGCCGGTCGATCCGGAGACCGGCAAGCTGATCGAAGGCTCGATCGGCGATCAGACGCGCCGCTGCCTCGACAACCTCGCGATCGTCGCCAAGGCGGCAGGCGCGCAGCTCTCCGACGCGGTGCGGGTCGGCATCTACGTCACCGACATCTCGACCTTCAAGGACGTCAACGAGGCGTACGGCACGTACTTCGAGAGCGACCCGCCGGCGCGCAGCACGATCGGCGTCGCCGCGCTGCCGCTCGGCGCCGAGGTCGAGATCGACATGGTGCTGGCGCTCCCCGACTGATGCCCGAGGTGACCGCCGACGACGTCGCTGCGGCCCGGCCCGCCGTGGAGACGATCGCGCGGCGGACCCCGGTCCTGTCGTCACGGACAATCTCCGAGCGCGCGGGCGGCTTGGTCGCGCTCAAAGCCGAGAACCTCCAGCGCACTGGCTCGTTCAAGATCCGCGGCGCGTCGGCGAAGCTCGCGGCGCTCGGCGAGGACGGCTGCGCGCGCGGCGTCGTCGCGGCGTCGGCGGGCAACCACGCGCAGAGCCTGGCCGCGGCGGCGCGCGCCCGCGGGGTGCCGTGCGAGGTGTTCGTGCCCGACGACGCGCCGATGGCGAAGGTCGAGGCTGCGCGCGCCCAGGGGGCGATCGTCAACATCGGCGGCGGGTCGGTCGACGAGTGCCTCGCGATGGCGCACGATCGCGCGCGCGACGGCGGCCTCGCGTTCGTGCACCCGTTCGACGATCCGGACATCGTGGCCGGCCAGGGGTCGCTCGGGCTCGAGCTGGTCGAGGACGTGCCCGACCTCGCGCGCGTGGTCGTGCCGGTCGGTGGCGGCGGGCTGTGCGCGGGCGTGGCGATCGCGGTCAAGGCGACGCGACCCGACGTGGAGGTGATCGGCGTCCAGGTCGCCGCCTGCGCGCCCTACCCGGAGTCCCTGCGCCGCGGCGAGCCGGTGCCGGCCGGCAGCGTGCTGACGATCGCCGACGGGATCGCGGTCAAGCGTCCCGGCGACCTCACGCTCGACCTCCTGTCGCGGTTCGCCGACGGCATCGTCGTCGTCGAGGAGGACGCCACGGCCGAGGCGATGGTGGTCTTGATGGAGCGCTGCAAGCTGGTCGTGGAGGGCGCCGGCGCGGTCGGCGTGGCCGCGCTGCTCGGCGGTCAGGTCACGGCGGCGGGGGAGGGGACGACCGTCGCCGTGCTGTCGGGCGGCAACGTCGACCCCGGCCTGCTCGCGTCGGTGGCGCGGCGGCACGAGACCGAGGTCGGGCGCCGCCTCGTGGTGCTCACGCGCGTGCCCGACAGGCCCGGCAACCTCGCCAGGCTGCTGGGACAGGTGGCTGCCACCGGCGCCAACATCGTCGATGTCTCGCACGTGCGCGAGGGCCTGGACCTGCACGTGCGCGAGACCGCGATCGAGCTCGTGATGGAGACGCGCGGGCACGACCACGCACGTGAGGTGGTCGCCGCGATGAACGAGTCCGGCTACCAAACGAGCGTGTTGCACTAGCGTCTCGCGGGCAAGGCGTAGAACCATGGTTGGCCGCACTCTCATCCTCGTATCGATCGTCACGTTGCTCGCCGCCGGAGTCGCCTACGCGACGCCCAAGGACGACTGGCCGAACATCAACGGCGAGCTGTGGATCAACACGGACGACCTCGACACATCGCACACGAGCACGGCCGAGAACGACGAGCTGCTCGGCGGCCACGGCGACGACCGCATCCAGGGCGGCCGTGGCCACGACGTGATCTGGGGCGACCACAAGGCGACCGGCAACACCGGCGCCCAGAAGGACAACATCAAGGCGGGTCCCGGCAAGGACTGGGTCTACGCCAGCCACGGCTGGAACACGATCCGAGGCGGCGCCGGCGACGACACCATCCGCGTCTGGTTCGGCCGCGGCTTCGTCGACTGTGGGCCGGGCAACGACGACATCCTGTACGTCAGCAAGACCAAGAACAAGAAGGTCAAGCGGCGCAACTGCGAGACGGTCTCGCACAAGAGCGCGAAGGACGCCGTGCACGACCGCGACGGCCTGTACGACGACTAGGCCGCTACGGCTTCCGCGCGGTGAAGCAGAGCTGGGTGATCGCGAAGTAGAACGCGCCGCGGTCGCCGAGCTCGCGCTGCTCGGCCAGCCAGGCCTGCGCCTCCTCCTCGCTGACGCCCTGGCGGCCGGCCACGAAGTCCGCGATGAACGGGAGGAGCGCCGCGCCGTACGTCTCGGGATCGAACCCGAGCGTCACGAACGGGTGCGCGGACATGCGCACGTCCTTGAACCCGGCCGACCGCAGGCGCGGCGCGAGCGTGCGCGGCAGCGAAGGGTGGGCCAGGTGCTCGTCCCAGGCGCGTAGGACCCGGTCGGTCCGGTCGTCGTTACCGGAGTGAATCGACACGGTGGCCCAGTCGACGTCGAACACGAGCACCCGCCCGCCGGGTCGCAGAGCGCGGTGCAGCTCGGCGAGCCCGGCGGTGATGTCCTGCACGTACTCCTGCACCTGCACCGAGAGCGCGGCGTCGAAGCTCGCGTCCTCGACCGGCACCGACGTCGCGTCGCCCTCGCGCAGGTCGACGTTGTCGTGCCCGGCGCAGCGGCGGGCGGCGAGCGCCAGCATCGCCGCGCTGCTGTCGACGCCGACGACCAAGCCCGACGGGCCCACGTCCTCGAGCAGCTCCATGCAGTAGAAACCGGGGCCGCAGCCGACGTCGAGCACGCGCTCGCCGGCCGACGCGCCGAGGGCCTCGCGCACGATCCCGCGACGCCGGACGGCATCGCCGATGAGGTAGAGGGCCTCGATCTTCCGCGCCGCGTCATCGTCGAACACCAGCTGGCTCATCGCTCCTCCGTTGCTCGCGGTTGCGTCGAGGATGGCGCACGGACCGTTTGAAAGTCTTTGGCGCGCCCGACTGCAAACGTTCGCATCGGCACGTTTCGCACGTCCGCAGGCCGGGGATGCGTCACCCAAGGGGAGGTCGCTTGATCCACCTGACGCCGCAAGCGCGCACGGAGCTCCGAGAGGACGAGGCCTTGGTGTTCGACTGGCACCGGGTCGCGATCTGCTGTGCGATCGCCGGCGAGGTGTCGCTGCGCCGCGCGGGGCGCGAGTCCGTGGAGGACAGCGCGTCGTTCTGGCCGCTGCCGAGCGACCGGGGGACCCGGGTCTACGCCCATCGCATGGCCGTGCCGCACCTGGCGCGCCGGGACGTGACCATCGACTGCCGGCGCATGCTGGGTGTGCGCCGCTTCCGCTCCGACCTGCCGCCCGACTTCGGCCTGCGCGCCGTGTTCGGGCGGGCGGAGCCGACACCAGGAGGGGACTCGTGAGGACCAAGTCGCGCACACGCTCGATCGTCATCTGGACGCTCGTCGCGCTGGTCGGGGCCGTGGCGTGGGCCGTGATCGCCCTCGTCCGCGGCGAGCAGATCTCGGCGGCGTGGCTGATCGCGGCGGCGCTCGGCTCCTATGCCATCGCCTACCGCTTCTACGCCCGCTTCATCACCAGGAAGGTCCTGGGCGTCGACGTCAAACGGGCGACGCCGGCCGAACGGCTCGAGAACGACATGGACTACCAGCCGACGGACCGGCGCGTCCTGTTCGGCCACCACTTCGCAGCGATCGCAGGAGCCGGGCCGCTGGTCGGGCCGGTGCTGGCCGCCCAGATGGGCTACCTGCCCGGCACGATCTGGATCATCGTCGGCGTCATCTTCGCCGGCGCGGTGCAGGACATGGTGATCCTGTTCTTCTCCATGCGCCGCAACGGCAAGAGCCTGGGCCAGATGGCCCGGGACGAGATCGGGCCGGTGGGCGGCGCCGCGGCGCTGATCGCGGTCTTCTCGATCATGATCATCCTGCTCGCCGTGCTGGCGCTGGTCGTCGTCAACGCGCTGGCGCAGTCCCCCTGGGGCACGTTCTCGGTCGCGATGACGATCCCGATCGCGCTCTTCATGGGCTTCTACATGCGCGTGCTGCGGCCCGGGCGCGTGATGGAGACGACCGCGATCGGCGTCGCGCTGCTGCTGCTCGCGATCGTCGCCGGCGGCTGGGTCCAGGACTCCTCGCTGGCCGACACGTTCACGCTGTCGCCCGAGGCACTCACCCTCTGCCTGATCGGCTACGGCTTCTTCGCGTCCGTGCTCCCGGTGTGGATGCTGCTGGCGCCGCGCGACTACCTGTCGGCCTTCTTGAAGATCGGCACGATCGTCCTGCTCGCCATCGGCATCCTCGTGACGCTGCCGCTGATGCAGAACGAGGCGGTGACGCCGTTCGCCTCCAGCGGCGAGGGCCCGGTGTTCGCGGGGGCGCTGTTCCCGTTCGTGTTCATCACGATCGCCTGCGGCGCGCTGTCCGGCTTCCACTCGCTGATCGCCTCCGGCACGACGCCGAAGATGATCCAGAAGGAGACGCAGGTGCGCTTCATCGGCTACGGCGCGATGCTGATGGAGTCGTTCGTCGCCGTGATGGCGATCATCGCCGCCTCGATCATCGACCCCGGCATCTACTACGCGATGAACGCGCCTGCCGCAGTGGTCGGCGACAGCGTCCAGTCGGCGTCGCAGGCCGTCAACGGCCTTGGCTTCGCGATCACGCCGGGCGAGCTGCAATCGGCCGCGACCGCGGTCGAGGAGGAGACGCTCGTCGCCCGCACGGGCGGCGCGCCGACCCTGGCCATCGGCATGTCCGAGATCTTCGCCGGAGCAACCGCCAGCAGCCTGAAGGCCTTCTGGTACCACTTCGCGATCATGTTCGAGGCCCTGTTCATCCTCACCACGGTGGACGCAGGTACGCGGGTCGGGCGCTTCATGCTGCAGGACACGCTCGGCAACGTCTGGAAGCCGATCGGGCGCGTGAGCTGGAAGCCGGGACTGTGGGCGACGAGCGCGGTCGTCGTCGCCGCGTGGGGCTACTTCCTCTACACCGGCGTCACGAACCCGCTCGGCGGGATCAACCAGCTGTTCCCGCTGTTCGGCATCGCGAACCAGCTGCTGGCGGCGGTGGCGCTGACCGTGGCGACGACGCTGCTGATCAAGGCCGGCAAGCTCAAGTGGGCGTGGGTGACCGGCATCCCGCTCGCCTGGGATGCGGCGGTCACGCTGACCGCGAGCTACCAGAAGGTCTTCTCGGACGACCCGAAGCTCGGCTTCTTCGCCCAGCGCGACCGGTTCCAGGACGCGTTGGACGCCGGGGAGGTGCTGCCGCCGGCCAAGAGCATCGACGACATGCACGCCGTGGTCACGAACTCGACCGTCGACGGGATCCTCGCCGCGCTGTTTGCGACGATGATCATCATCGTGATCCTCGATGCGTCCCGTATGTGGTTCAAGGCGATCCGCGCCCGCGAGCCACTGCCATCGACCGAGGCCGAGTACGTCGAGTCGAAGATCGTGGCGCCCGCCGGCCTGTTCCCGACCGCCGAGGAGCGCGCGGTGCTCGCCGGCGCGAACGGCGGCCAGACGCGCTTCGCGCGCGAGGAGCGCGAGCCGGCCCGAACCGGCGGTGAGCCATGACGGTGAGGGAGGCGTTCGCCGGCGTGCGCTGGTACCTGCGCGAGGTGTCCGGCGAGTCGGCCTACGACCGCTACGTGCAGCACATGCGGCGCGAGCATCCGGACCAGCCGGTGATGTCGCGGCGCGACTTCGAGCGCCGGCGGCAGGACGCGCGCGAGGAGAACCCTCGCGCGCGCTGCTGCTGAGCGCGGCGCCGCTGCATGACAGCGGACGAGATCATCGAGCTCGTGACCAGCATGCCCGGCGCCGTCGCGGTCACGGCCAGCGAGGCGGCGGCCGGCTCAGTGATCGCCCGGCGTGCCCGGCAGGAGCGCGGCGGGCACGCCGCCGCCCAGGTCAGCGGCGAAGTCCTCGAGCTCGTCGTGCGCGATCACCGGGACGCCGAGAGCGGCGGCGGCGCGATGGACGTGGCCGGCGCCGATCCGCTGCAGGCGGTCCGGGACGGCTAGCGCTTCGACGCGTGCGTGCTCGGCGCGGAACCCGTCGGAGTGCACGACGAGACGGCCCCAGGCCGACACGACGCCCTCGCACCAGTAGGCCTCGCCGAACCACGAACGCGGGCCGGGCGTGTGGTAGGCGTAGATCCCGCACTGGCACGCTTCGTGCGGTGATGGGTGCGGTTCCTCCAGCCAGCCGACACCGCGCGTCAGGACCCGGTTGGCGTCGAAGCACGTCGCGTGCATCACCCGTCCTCGCCAGCGGCACGGGATGAACGGCGACATCAGCCGTTCGCCGGCCAGCCGCCACGAACGGAAGGCCACGACCGCGGCGGCGAGGTCGGGCGCCGTGGTCACCGCCCGGCGGCGCTCGGCGCCGGCGGACTCGGTGCGGCGGGCGGCTCGACCTGCCGGGGCGGCCCGGCGGGCACGGACGCCGGCATCGAGGCCTGTACCGGCTCCACCACGATCGTGCGTGACGGCTGAGACAGGCTCATGTCCTCAAGGGTACGCGCAGCGACCTCGATCTAGACTCGCGCCGTGGAGGGGCCGCCGGCGACCGATCGAATCCGGGTGGCGGAGCTCATGGGGGCGCTGTCGCTGGCGACCGACCTCGGTCTGGGCCAGCCGCTCGAGCACGAGCTCGGAGTCTGCCTGTCGGCGCTCGAGTTGGCGGACCGGCCGGGCTGCACCCCGGAGGAGCGCTCCGAGGTCTACTACGTCGCCCTTCTGGCCCACCTGGATGCACCGCGGCTGCGCCCTACTTCGCGAGCTGGGTCGGCGGCGACGAGATCCACTTCCAGAGCGGCGCCCAAGCGCTCGGCCCGGCTTCCGAGCCCTCCGAGGACCTGCGCTACCTCGCCCGTCGGTTCGCGGACGACCGGCCGCTGCCCGAGCGTGCCCGCCTGGTCGCCAAGCAGCTGGTCGCAGGCCAGAAGCAGTTCGAGCTCGCGGCGGCGAACCTCTGCGAGGGCGGACGGCTGCTCGCCCAGGGCCTTCACCTGCCCGACGCGGTAGGGCGTTCCCTTGCCGTCACGCGCACACCGTCACATCGAATCATCGGATCGGGCGGACGGGTCCTTCCTGGCGCGGCTTGGTGCAACCCTCGGAGGCTCGTCGGGCATCTTGGGATAGACCGGCGGCCACGGGGCGTCGAGCAGACCGTTCTCGCGGTCGCGCTCGTGCATTGCGAGCATCGGCTCGAGCGACTGCGGGGCCTCGTTGATGTCCTCCCACGGATCTCCGAGGCGGTCGAGGCGGTCGGGGACCGTCGCGAGGGTCAGCTCGTCGGGGTGCAGCTCGAAGACCTCCTCCCAGTGCAGCGGTGCTGAGGTCTGGCCGCCCGGCCGGGCGCGCGCGCACCACGCGCCGAAGACGGTCTTGTGCGGGGCGTTCTGGTTGTAGTCGACGAAGATCCGCGCGCCGCGCTCCTCCTTCCACCACGCCGCAGTGACGATGTCGGGGCGCCGGCGTTCGAGCTCTCGGGCGACCGCCACCGCGGCGGAGCGGACCGCGTAGGAATCCCACCGCGGCGCGAGGCGGACGTAGACGTGCAGCCCCCGGTTGCCCGTGGTCTTCGGGTAGCCGACCACGCCGAGCTCGTCGAGCAGGGCCCGGACCTCCGCGGCTGCGCGGCGGACGTCCGTGAAGTCGGTGCCCGGCTGCGGGTCGAGGTCGAGCCGCAGCTCGTCGCAGTGGTCGGGGTCCTCGGCCAGGTAGGGCCAAACATGGAAGCCAAGGCAGCCGAGGTTGACCGCCCAGACGACGTGCGCGCGGTCGGCGATCACCAGCGCGCGCGACGGCGTGCCGTTGACCGTCATCACCGTCGTCGTCCGCAGCCACTCGGGCGCGTTCTTCGGGACCCGCTTCTGGAAGAACGACGGTCCTCCCGCACCGTGGGGGAAGCGCTGCATGAGCACCGGGCGGCCGCCCATCGTCCGCAGCAACGGCTCGCTCACACGCAAGTAGTAGTCGACGAGGTCGCGCTTGGTCTCGCCGCGCTCTGGGAACAGCACCTTGCCGGGACTGGAGAGCCGGACCGCGTGCCCGTCGAGCTCGAGCACCTCCTCGTCGTCGTCGCCCACGGAGGGGAACGTACCTCTCCCTGATCGAGCCGTCGCCGTGCGGCGCCCTGCGAACGATCGACCGCGGTCACGCGGCGATCCGCGATCATGACCCGCCATGCCTGACGTGCCGTTCCGCCGGGTGGCGCTGGTGGTCCATCCGACCCGCCACATTCGAACCGCGCTCGCCACGATCGAGCGCTGGACCGAGGAGCAGGGACTCGAGCTCGTGCAGCTCCACGTCCCCGGTGGGCATCGCGAGGTGGCCGCTGAGGGCGAGGTGGGCTCCGCCGACCTCGTGGTCGCGCTCGGCGGCGACGGGACCGTGCTGGCGGCGCTGCGTGCGGCAGCCGGGGCGGGGACGCCGGTGCTCGGCGTGGCGTGCGGGAGCCTGGGAGCGATGAGCGCCGTCAAGGCCGACGAGCTCGATGCGGCGCTCGATCGCTTCCGCGCCGGCGAGTGGACGGCGCAGCCACTGCCGGTGCTGGCGATCGCGTCGGAGGACGGCGACGACTGGGCGGTCAACGACTTCGTGGTCGTGCGGCGCGGCTCCGGGCAGATCGCCGCGGGCATCGCGCTGGACGGCGAGCCGTACGTCCGGCTCGTCGGCGACGGGGTGATCGTCGCTACCCCGGTCGGGTCGAGCGCGTACACCATGGCCGCCGGCGGACCGGTCGTCGCGGCCGGCACGGCGGCCTTCGTCTGCACTCCGCTGGCCGTGCACGGCGGCAACGCCCCTCCGCTCGTGGTGCCCGGCGACGGGACGCTCACGGTCGACGTCGAGCCGGGCTATGCCGGCTTCGACCTCGAGATCGATGGCCGGAGGCGCCCGACGGCCGCGGCACGCAGCTATCGCTTCACGCTGCGCCCGGACCAGCTGGACCTGGTCACCTTCGCCGGCGTCGACCGCGGCCTGGCCGCGCTGCGCGGGCGCGGGCTGATCGCCGACAGCCCGCGCATCCTGGCGCGCGATCGGCGGCTCACAGCTCCCGTTCGTAGAAGTACATGACGGGCCCGTCGGGCTTCCCTTCGCGGTTCGTGAAGCCGAGGCTCTCGTAGAGCGCCCGGGCGGCGACGTCGTCCTCGGACGTCGTCAGGTCCATGTGATCGGCGCCACTGTCGCGAGCGACCTCGATCGCGGCGTTCATCAACGCCCGCCCCAATCCTGCGCCCCGCCGGTCGGGGACCACGTAGAGCTCGGCCAGGTAGCACTCGAGCGCGTCCGTGTACAGCGACGGGCGAAAGCGCAGGACCGCCAGGCCGCTCGGTCCCGGCTCGCCCAGCAGCACTGTGGTCCGGCCGTCGGCGAGCACTGCGCGGACG
>JBKOYW010000443.1:0-5142 GCA_046744275.1 Actinomycetota bacterium | reverse complement strand
TCCAGGGCACGCTGCTCGCCTTCGCGCGCGCGATCTTCGGCGAGGACCGCCGCGTCCGGCTGCGCCCGCACTTCTTCCCGTTCACCGAGCCGAGCGTCGAGTGCGACGTCTCGTGCTTCAACTGCAAGGACGGCTTCCTCGCCGACGGCGCGCGCTGCCCGCTCTGCAAGGGCGAGGGCTGGATCGAGATCCTCGGCGCCGGCGAGGTCGACCCGAACGTGTTCGAGTACGTGCGCGAGAACGGCTACGACCCCGAGCGCCACCAGGGCGTCGCGTTCGGCATGGGCATCGAGCGGATCGCGATGCTCAAGCACGGCGTCCCGGACCTGCGCATGTTCTACGACAACGACCTGCGGTTCCTGGAGCAGTTCGGATGAGGGTCCCGCTGCTCTGGATGCACGACTACTGCGACCCGGGCATGGGGCTCGCGGAGCTCGAGCACATCCTCACCATGACCGGCACGAAGGTGGAGGCGGTGCACAAGCACGGCGTGGGCGCGCTCGAGCATTTCGTCGTGGGCAAGGTGCTGAGCGCCGACCGCCACCCCGACGCCGACCGCCTGACCGTCTGCATGGTCGACGTGGGGGAGGGCGACCCGCGGCAGATCGTGTGCGGGGCGCCGAACGTCGCCGCCGGCCAGGTCGTGGCCGTCGCGGGCGCCGGGGCGATCATGCCCGACGGCACGAGGCTCAAGCGCGCGAAGCTGCGCGGCGTCGAGTCCAACGGGATGATCCTCGCCGAGGACGAGGTCGCCATCGGGCCGGACCACGACGGGATCATGGTGCTCGACGACGCGCTGGCGATCGGCACGCCGCTCGCCGACGTGCTCCCGATCGCGACCGACGTGCTCGAGCTCGAGATCACGCCGAACCGGCCCGACTGCCTGTCGATCTACGGCGTCGCGCGCGAGGCGCACGCCGCCACTGGCGCGCCGCTGGCGCCTCCGCCTTGGAGCGACGATCCCGGCTCGGCCGGCGCCGTGCCGGGCGTGAGCATCGAGGTCCAGGACGCCGAGCTGTGCCCGCGGTTCACGGCGCGGCTGTTCGAGGACGTGACCATCGGCCCGTCGCCCGAGTGGCTGAAGGCGCGGCTGAGCGCCGCGGGCATGCGGCCGATCAACAACGTCGTCGACATCACGAACTTCGTGATGCTGGCCACCGGCCAGCCGATGCACGCGTTCGATTTCGACCTCGTGGCCGGAGGCCGGCTCGTCGTGCGCCGCGCGCTCGACGGCGAGACGATGACCACGCTCGACGACATCGAGCGCACGCTCGACTCCGACATGCTCGTGATCTGCGACGACGACGGCCCGACGTCGATCGCCGGCGTGATGGGCGGGGAGCGGTCAGAGGTGCGCCCGGCGACGACGCGCGTGCTGATGGAGGCGGCGACCTGGAACGGCCCGAACATCCAGCGCACCTCGACGCGGCTCGCGCTGCGCTCGGAGGCCTCCGGCCGGTTCGAGAAGCAGCTCCAGCCCGAGCAGGGGATCGACGGCCAGGCGCTGGCCGCGATCCTGATGCTCGAGCTGACCGGCGCGCGGCTCGTGGGCGGGACCGTCGACGTCGGCGGCCCGGGCCCCGACCCGGTGACGATCCGGCTGCGCGACGAGCGCCTGGAGCGCCTGCTGGGCACGCCGATTCCGCGCGAGGAGTCCGCGCGGATCCTGCGCGCGCTCGAGTTCGGCGTCGCCGAGGCCGACGGCGGGCTCGACGTGACGGTCCCGGCGTTCCGGCGTGACGACGTCACGCGCGAGGCCGACCTCGTCGAGGAGGTCGCGCGGCTGTGGGGGCTGGAGAAGCTCCCGGCCACGCTGCCGTCGCGCCGCGGCGCGACCGGCGTGCTCACGCCCGAGCAGCGGCTGCGCCGCCGCGCCGAGGACGCGCTCGTCGGCAGCGGCCTCTTCGAGTCCGTTGGCTGGAGCTTCGCCGCGCCCGATCTCGTCGACCGGCTGCGGATCCCGCGGGATGATCCGCGACACGCCGCCGTCGCCATCCGCAACCCGATGTCCGCGGACCAGTCGGTGCTGCGCACGACACTGCTCGGCTCGTTGCTCGACGTCGTCGAGCGCAACCGCGCCCGCGGGATCCACGACGTGCGGCTGTTCGAGGTCGGCGCCGTGTACTTCGACCGCCCGCGGCCGAACGAGCCGCGGGGCGAATTGCCGGACGAGCGCCAGCACCTCGGCGCGCTGCTCACCGGCCGCATGCGCCCGCAGCGCACCCAGGAGGCGGAGCCGCCCTTGGCCGACTTCTTCAGCGTCAAGGCCGTGCTGGCCGCGCTGCTCGACACGCTGCGTGTGCCGTGGCGGGTCGAGGCCGACCGCGAGCCGTTCCTGCACCCGGGCCGCTCGGCCCGCGTCCTGGTCGGCGGCGAGCCGGCCGGCTGGCTGGGCGAGATCCACCCCGCGGTCGCGCGCGAGTGGGACCTCGAGGCGGCCGCCGGCTTCGAGCTCGACCTCGGCGTGGTCGAGGCCGCAGCCGACCACGTGCCCCACTACGCCGACGTCACCTCGTTCCCGGCCGTGCTCCAGGACCGCGCCTGGTGGTTCGCGCCCGGCGTCGCCGCCGGAGACGTGCTCGCCACCGTCCGCGAGGCCGGCGGGCCGCTCCTGCGCGCGGCCGAGATCTTCGACGTCTACCCGGCCGAGGGTCGCGTCTCGCTCGCGGTCCGGCTCGAGTTCCGCGCCGACGATCGCACGCTGACCGACGAGGAGGTGGCGCAGCGGCGCGCGAAGATCGACGCCGCCGTGGCCGAGCGCCTCGGAGGGGAGCCGCGTGGCTGAACGGGTGGCGGTCCTGGGCGCCGCGGGCTACGCGGGCGCGGTGGCGAGCGCGCTGCTGCACCGCCACCCGCACTTCGAGCTCGCGCACGTCACCGCGCGCTCGGACGCCGGGGTGAGCCTCGACGAGGTGCACCCGCGGACTCGCGTGCCGCTGGAGCTCGAGGAGTACGACCCCGAGCGGCACTCGCAGGTCGACGCCGCGGTCGTCGCGTACCCGCACGGCGCGTCGGCCCCGGTCGTGGAGGAGCTGCGCTCGCGTGGCGTGCGCGTGGTCGACCTCTCCGCCGACTTCCGGCTGCACGACCGCGCCGTTTACGAGGACTGGTACGGCGCGCACAGCGCCCCCGGCCTGATCGGCGACGCCGTCTACGGTCTGCCGGAGCTGCACCGCGACGAGATCGCCGGCGCCGACCTGGTCGCCAACCCCGGCTGCTACCCGACCGCCGCGATCCTCGCGCTCGCCCCGCTCGCTCGCGCCGGGCTGCTCGGCGACGTGGTGATCGACGCCAAGTCCGGCGTCAGCGGCGCGGGCCGCGAGCCGACGCACGACAAGCACTTCGTCAGTGTCGACGAGACGGTCACGCCGTACAAGGTCGGCCGCCACCGCCACACCCCGGAGATCGAGCAGGAGCTCGGCGACGGCGTGCGCGTGACGTTCACGCCGCACCTCGTGCCGGTCGCGCACGGCGAGCTCGTCTCCTGCTACGTGACGCCGACGCGCGAGGCGGATGTGCGCGCGCTGTATGGCGTCTACGACGACGAGCCGTGGGTCGAGGTCGTGGAGGGTCCGCCCGGGATGGTCGAGGTGCGCGAGACGAACTTCTGCCGGATCTCGCTCCACGGCGACGAGCGGACAGGCCGGATCATCGTGTTCGCCACGATCGACAACCTCTGGAAGGGCACGTCGTCGCAGGCCGTCCAGAACCTCAACCTGATGTTCGGGCGCGACGAGAGCGAGGGGCTGTGACCTTCAAGTCGCGCTGGGTCGAGACGCCCGGGCACGTGACCGAGATGCCGGGCGGGCTGCCGGAGGGCTTCCGCGCCGCCGGCGTCGCGTGCGGGCTCAAGCCGTCCGGTGCACGCGATCTCGGCCTCCTGGTGAGCGATGCGCCACGCACGGTCAGCGCCGCCCGCTTCACCCGCTCGGGCGTGCTCGCGGCGCCGGTGCTGCTCACGCAGGCGCGCTGCCGGCTCGACGGCATCCGCGCGGTGGTCGCCAACGCCGGCAACGCGAACGCCGCCACGGGCCGGCGCGGGCTCGAGGACGCCGCGCGCATGCAGGGCGCCGGCGCGATGGTGGCGGGCGTGCTCGAGGACCGCGTCGCGGTCGCCTCGACCGGCGTGATCGGCGTGCCGCTCGACACCGACAAGGTGATCCGCGGGATCTCCGACGCGCGACGCGAGCTGGCCGTCGACGGCGACGCGAACTTCGGCGAGGCGATCCGCACGACCGACGCGTTCGACAAGAACGCGGCGCTGCTCGTGCAACTGCCGTCCGGGACCGTGCGGCTGTGCGCGCAGGCGAAGGGCGCCGGCATGATCTCGCCCGCGTTCGCGACGATGCTCTGCTTCGTCGAGACCGACGCCGGGCTCGAGCCCGAGACCGCCGACCTGCTGCTCGGCGTCTGCGTGAAGCGCTCGTTCGACCGCATCTCGGTCGACGGGCAGCTGTCCACCAACGACACGGCGATCCTGATGGCGTCGGGCTCGAGCGGCGTGCGGATCGAGCCGGAGTCCGAGGACGAGCTGCGCTTCGGCGAGGCGCTCGACTACCTGCTGCGCCGGCTCGCGGTGCAGATCGTGCGCGACGGCGAGGGCGCGGGGCGGATCGCGCGCGTGGTGGTCCACGGTGGCCACGAGGAGACTGTCACGCGCGCCGCGCGGGCGGTGGCCGACTCGCCGCTGGTCAAGGCCGCGCTGCACGGCGGCGACCCGAACTGGGGCCGGATCGCGCAGGCCGTCGGCGCGGCGCTTCACGACCGCGCGCCGCTCTCGCTCGACATCTGGATCGAGGACGTCCAGGTCTGCCGCGGCGGCGACGGGATGCCGTTCGACCAGTCGGCGCTCGCCGGGGCGGTGGCGGGCGACGAGGTCGAGTACACGGTCGGCCTGCCCGGCGAGGGCGTCGAGACCGAGGTGCTCTTCTCCGACCTCTCGCACGAGTACGTGACGATCAACGCGGAGTACACGACGTGATGCGTGACATCGGCACGCTCCTCGAGGCGCTCCCGTACATCCGCGAGTTCCACGGCCGCACGGTGGTCATCAAGTACGGCGGCGCGGCGATGAACGACCCGGCGCTGCGCGAGGACTTCGCGCGCGACGTCGTGCTCCTCAAGTACGTCGGCATGAACCCG
>JBKOYW010000174.1:0-5092 GCA_046744275.1 Actinomycetota bacterium | reverse complement strand
CGCCCCGGCGGGGAATCCCGACTCCTCCTTCGCGCGCGACCCGGAGGCGGCCGCGGCGGCGCTCGCCACGATCACCCCGGAGGACCGCCTGGTCGTGTTCGTGGGCAAGCTGATCGCCTCCAAGGGCGTCGACCTGCTGCTCGCGGCGTGGCCGCTCGTGCTCGCCCGCGAGCCGCGGGCGCGGCTGCTGGTCGTCGGCTTCGGGGCGTTCCGGGCCGGGCTCGAGCGCCTCGCGCGCGACCTCGAGCGCGGCGACCTCGACGCCGCTCGCGCCCTGCGCAGCGAGCACGGCAGCGAGCTCCCGCACCTGGCGGCCTTCGTCGACTCGCTCGAGAACCCGGACGCGTACCGGGCGGCCGCCCGCGGCATGACCGACAGGATCGCGTGGTCCGGCCGGCTCGACCACGCCGAGCTCACCGACGTCCTCCCGGCCGCCGAGGCGATGGCCGTCCCGAGCACGTTCCCCGAGGCGTTCGGGATGGTCGCCGCCGAGGCCGCCGCCTGCGGCGCGCTGCCTGTCGTCGCCGCCCACTCAGGCCTGGCCGAGGTCGCCCGCACGCTCGGCGCCGTCGTGCCCGACGCTGCGCGCGGCTGGCTGACCTTCGAGGTCGGCCCCGGGGCGGTCCGCGAGCTCGCTGGCGATCTGTCCGCCTGGCTCGCCGCGCCCGACGACCTGCGCAGGGCCACGCGCGGGGCGATCGTGGCCGCGACGCGCGAGTCCTACTCGTGGGACGGCGTCGCCCGCTCCGTGATCGCCGCAGCCCGGGGCGAGGTCGACGGCCTGCCGCGGCCCGCGTAGGTGCGACCGGCCGTCCATGCGAATCAATAGGATTCCGCCCTCGATGAGGAGCGGTGGGGTCCGACACGCGCTCGTGCTGGCAGCGATCGTCGCCGCGGCGGCCGGCGCCGGGGGCTGCAATCTGGCCGATTCCGGCACCAACGTCGTCAACGGCAAGCAGCAGTTCATCCAGAACTGCGGCTCCTGCCACGAGCTGGCGCGCGCGGGGACGCGCGGCGTGGTCGGCCCGAACCTCGACTCCGCGTTCCAGCGCGCACGCGCCGACGGCTTCGGCGAGAGCACGTTCGAGGGCCTCGTCTACGCGCAGATCGACAGCCCGAACCGCAATCCGTCGGTCGATCCGGAGACCGGGAAGCCGCAGCCCGTCATGCCCGCCGACATCGTCACGGGCGAGAACGCCGAGGACGTCGCGGCCTACGTCGCCGAGGCGGCCGGCAAGCCCGGCGAGGACAGCGGCGCGCTCGCCCAGGTCGGCGGCGGCGAGGCCGAGGGCACGGCGGAGGCGAAGAGCGGCGTGCTGGAGATCCCGGCCGACCCGGGGGGCGGCCTGTTCTTCAAGTTCGCGGAGGCCACCGCGCCCGCCGGGCAGCTCAAGATCGAGTCCGTGAACGACGCCTCGGTCGACCACAACATCGCGATCGAGGGCAACGGCGTGAGCGAGCAGGGCCCCGTGGTCAAGGACGGCGGCGTCTCGGAGGTCGACGTCGATCTCCAGCCCGGCGAGTACACGTTCTACTGCTCGGTCCAGGGCCACCGCGAGGCCGGCATGGAGGGTCCGCTCACCGTGAAGTGAGCAGGGCCTCGCGCCGCTCGCGGTCCTCGGCATCGGCGTCCTGCGACGCCCGCAGGAAGAAGAAGGACAGCGCGAAGACCATGATCAGCAGGTCCAGCGTGACCATCATCGCGCCCGCGAGCTGCTGGTCGCCGAGCGCGCTCAGCCCGTGGCCCCGATCGCCGGCCGCGTAGACGCCGGTGTAGATCGGAACCCGGATCAGCACGAAGCTCATGCCGAGGAACATCCCCGCGAACCGCGCGCCGATGATATAAGGCACCTTCCACAGCTCGCCGCGCAGACGCCGCCGCTTGGGCTCGAGCGCCGACCACCACACCAGCACGCCGATCGCCACGAAGCTCATGTGCTGGAGCCCGTGGACGAACGGGTGGCGGACCGCGGCCTCGAAGAAGATCGCGAAGTGCCAGCCGTAGAGCACGAGCGCGTAGACCGGCACGGCCACCAGCGGCTGCCGCAGCCACCTGAACCCGCCGCGAAGCCAGGGCGTCCGCGCTGCGGTGACCAGCGCCGGCCGGGGCAGCAGGAACCCGAGGACCGGGTTGCGCGCGCCGGCCAGCAGCAGCGGCGCCGCGAGGTCGGCGATCAGCAGGTGCTGGGCCATGTGGGCCGACAGCAGCTCATCGCCGAGCGCGTGGATGGGCGAGAAGAACCCGATCACCCACAGCGCGATCCCCATGTGCCAGAGCGCGATCTGGCCGCGCGGGACGACCACGCCGCGCGAGCGAAGCACGCGCAGCGCGCGCAGGTACAGCCCCTCGGCGGTGGCCACGAGCACCACGGCCCCCGGGTCCAGCACGAATTCCATCGCCTACAGGATGGCGCGAATCAGCAGCGCGATCGCAATCACGACCGCGGCGCCGACGAGCACGTAGACAAGGACGCGGAACGCCTCTCGTTCCGAGCGAAGGGGGTTGATCACATCAGAGGATGTAGACCGTCGTGAAGACGATGATCCACATGATGTCGACGAAGTGCCAGTAGATCCCCGGCACCTCGACCCCGTGGTGCGCGGCGGACGAGAAGTGCCCGCGGAACGCCCGCACGGTGACCATCGCCAGCAGCGTCAGGCCGATGAACACGTGGGCGCCGTGCAGCCCGGTGAGCCCGTAGAAGATCGTGCCCTGCGCGTGGTCCTGCGGCGAGAAGCCGACGTGCACGTACTCGTTGATCTGCACGAACAGGAACGTGGCGCCCAGCAGGAACGTCGTCAGCATCCCGGCCTGCAGCCCGAAGCGGTTGTCGGACTTCACCGCCTCGAGCGCCCAGTGCATCGTGAACGAGGAGGAGACCAGCACGGCGGTGTTGACGCCGGCGATCAGCTTCGGCAGCTCCGTCCCCTCGGCCGGCCACTCGGCGCCGCCCACCACCCGGATGAAGAAGTAGGCCGTGAAGAAGGCCCCGAAGACCATCACCTCGCTGATGATGAAAAGCAGCATCCCGAGCGTCCGCGAGTCGACGCGCGAGGACTTGTGGGCCTCGGGCGGCCCGTGATGAACGTGCTCGAGGGCGTGCGCCTCCATCAGGCCTCCGCGCCGACCGGCGTGGACTCGATGTGCTCGACGGGCTTGTTGGTCGCCGCCTGCACGCGGTCGACCAGCTTGTCGGCCATCCACTTCGACTGCCCGGACGGCAGCGTCGAGATCACGATCTCGGAGATGTGGAAGTACTGGACGGCGTTCATGATCGCCGTGTACGGGTCGGGGTCGCCGATCATGCCGGCGGCGACGATGCCGTCCTCGCGCAGCGACTCCAGCAGCCGCCCCAGCCGCTCGCGCGCCTTGGCCACCGCGCCGCCGTGCACGGCGTCCTGCGGCACCACCGCGATGAAGCGTCGCGGGCCCTCGTGGGCGAGCTCCTTCAGCCGCGTCGAGAGCTCGTCGGACGAAACGGTGACGTTGGCCGCCACCAGCGTGACCCCGAACGGCAGGCCGTCCTTCGCGAGGTCGACCACCACGTGCTCGACCGGCAGCCCGGTCTCCTCGCGCAGGCGCTCGGGCAGGTCGCGGCGCAGCCAGCCCGACGCGCCCGCCGGCAGGGTCGAGATGATCACCTCGTCGATCCCCTCAGCGGCGATCGCATCGGTCGCCGCCAGGAAGGGATCGCCGTCGCCGACCTCCCCGCTGCTCGCGATCCCATGCTCGCGCATCCACGCGCGGGCGAGGTCCACGCGTACCTGCGCACTCGAGCGCACCGCCTCGTCGTAGATGACGTTCCCGAACTTCGGCCGCGTTTGCGGGACGACGACGTGGAAGCTGACATCCGGGCCGCTGCGCGCCAGGATCGCGTCGAGCAGCTTCTCGCCGCCGATCGTCTCGTTCGCCAGGACCAGGACCTTCGTCACGTCTCGCTCTCCCCTTCCCTCTCAACGGTGCCCGCGGGCTGTTTCGGGCGTGCCTCGGCCGGCGGCTGGAAGATGCCGTGCTGCGCGCCGGGCACGCCGTACTCGTACGGGCCGCCGACGACCAGCGGCACGCGGTCGAAGTTGAACACCGGCGGCGGCGAGGAGACCTGCCACTCCAGCGTCAGCCCCCGCCACGGGTTGGCCTCGGCACGCGGCCCGGCGCGCCACGACGAAACCGTGTTGTAGACGAAGATCAGCGTCGCGATGCCGAGCAGGAACGAGCTGAGCGTGATGAACAGGTTCCAGCTCGCGAACTGCTCCGGGTAGTCGGCCACCCGCCGCGGCATCCCCTGGACGCCGATCAGGTGCATCGGCCCGAACGTCAGGTTGAAGCCGACGAAGGTCAGCCAGAAGTGCAGCTTGCCGAGGCCCTCGTCGTACATCCGGCCCGTCATCTTCGGGAACCAGTAGTAGACGCCGGCGAAGATCGTGAACAGCGAGCCGCCGTAGAGCACGTAGTGGATGTGGGCGACGATGAAGTAGGTGTCGCTCACGTGGATGGTCAGCGGCACCATCGCCAGCATCACGCCCGAGATCCCGCCGAGCGTGAACATCGTCAGGAAGCCGAGCGCGAACAGCATCGGCGTGTCGAGGTGGATCACGCCGCGCCACAGCGTGGCCAGCCAGGAGAAGATCTTGATGCCGGTCGGGACAGCGATGATGGCCGTGGTGACCATCATCGGGATCCGGATCCAGCTCTGCATGCCGGACACGAACATGTGGTGCGCCCACACCGTGAAGCCGAGCAGCACGATCGCCAGCAGCGAGAAGGCCATCATCCGGTAGCCGAAGATCGGCTTGCGCGACTTGACCGAGATGACCTCGGAGATGATCCCGAAGCCCGGCAGCATCATGATGTACACCGCCGGGTGCGAGTAGAACCAGAAGACGTGCTGGTACATCAACACATCGCCGTCCGCGCTCGAGCGGAAGAAGTTGAAGCCGAGCGCGTAGTCGAGCAGGACGAAGAACTGCGAGGCCGCGATGAACGGCGTGGCGATGACCACCAGCAGCGAGGTCGAGAAGTTCGCCCACACCAGCAGCGGCATCCGCCAGAACGACATCCCGGGCGCACGCATCGTGACGATCGTCACGAGGA
>JBKOYW010000010.1:0-5661 GCA_046744275.1 Actinomycetota bacterium | reverse complement strand
ACACCGTTCGGAACTCGTCGGCAGCGTCAGATGTGTATAAGAGACAGCGGTTCGCGATCAACTGGAGAGCGGTGGCCTGCAGGGCGACGAGACGCTCGACGCGACCGCGACGGTCACGGTTGCCGGTCTGTCGCGCGACGTGATCGTGACCGGGCAGATCTCCCTCGCGTAGTGCACCCCACTGTGCGGGGCTGCGCCGCGTGAAATCCCGGCATCCAGGACGAATCGCAGTCTCCGGCGGCGCTATCGCGCTGCGCGCGAGTTGCGCGAGCCCGGCGACCGCTGGCCGGAGTGCCGCCTCTGCCGCTTCTCTGTCAAGACATTGATGGGTGTGGTTGTCCTGTCCGGGGTTGGGGGGTTGGAGGAGTCGCCAGACGTGGCGGGCGAGGTACCGCTTGAGGCAGCGGATCGCTTCGCGGGTGCTCTTGCCTTGGCTGCGTCGTCTTGCGATGTAGTCGCGGGTGGCCGGTGGCAGCGGGCGCGGGTGACGATCACGCGGTGCAGGGCGGCGTTGATCTGGCGGTTGCCGCCGTGGTCGAGTCGTTGACGTTGCGTGTTGCCGGAGCTGGCGGGGATCGGCGCGACGCCGGCGGCGCGGGCCAGCTTGGCGGGCGTGGCGAAGCGCTGGGCGCCGGCGATCTCGCCGACGAGCTTGGCAGTGATCAGGGGCCCGAACCCTGGCTTGGTGAGCAGTTGCGGCGTGAGCTGCTGCACGAGTTCGGGTGATGTCGCGCTCGAGTTGGTTGATCGCGAGCGTGAGCTCGCGCAGGCGGCGCAGCTCGTCGCGGGCGATGCGAACGCGCATCGTCTGCTCGGCGCGGGCGAGCCGCCGGCCGATCCGTGTGCTCCACGTCTTCGAGAACAGCGCGCCGCCGGGCAGCCGCAGCTCGGGCCACTGCAGATGCCAGAGCAGCGTGCTGCTCGGGCTCGACGCGATGGCGCACGAGGCGTTCGCGGTGGTCGCCGAGCAGCCGCAGGTCCAGCTCCGGTCCGGCCAGCTGCGCGGCCGGAAAGGACTCCAGGCCCTCCTGCAGCGTGGCGCGGGCCACGGTGAGGGCGTCGATCGGGTCCGACTTGCCGCGCTGGCGGGCGCTCCTGCGTGCCTTCGCGGTCAGGTGCGTCGGGATCCGCAACATCCGCTCGCCGCGCTCGATGAGAAACCGCTCGAGCGACCCGGAGACGTGCCGGCAGTCCTCACGCGCCCACACCCGCTCCTCGTCACCGTGACCCTCCCGTCGATCACGACGACGTCGTCGGCGGTCTCGCCGCCGCTGATCGTCACCGGGCCGGTGATGACGACGCGATCATCCGCCGACGCGCCATCGTTCACCTGGGCGCCGGGCGCCGGCGGGCACGGTCGCAAGGCACAACAGCGCGCGGCAAGAACCAGGCGTCTCATCCGCGCGGCCGACACTAACACCGGGCGTCCGGTCAGAGCCACCGCCGCTCTGGCTGCGGCGTGCGCGCCCAACATGAGCGGTGGGGCCGCGAACTTAACCCAGCTCTGCTCCGCACCGGAGTAGGCTCGCACCGAGCCGAGGCGCCGGCTCCCCGATACACGCCCGGGAGGTCAGTCCCATGCCACCTCGCCCGAACGTCGCGCAGCGCGCTGCTCGCTGGAGTGCCGAGCACCGCCGGATCGCGATCCTCGGATGGATCGCGATCGTCGTCGCAAGTGTGTTCATCGGCTCCGCCGTCGGCACGAAGCACATCGCCGACGAGGACCTCGGGGTCGGCGAGTCGCGGCAGGCCGACCAGATCCTCGCCGATGCCGGCTTCAGCGACCGCGCCAGCGAGCAGGTGCTGCTGCAGCCCACCGAGCCGGGGCTGACCGTGAGCGACCCGGCGTTCCGGGCCGCGATCCGCGACGTCGTGGAGCGCCTGAGCGAGTTCCAGACGATCGTCGATCTCAAGTCGCCGCTCAGGCCCGAGAACGCGGGCCAGATCTCCGCGGACCGGCGCTCGGTGCTCGTCGACTTCGACATCACGGGTGACTCGGAGGCGACGAAGGAGCGCGTCGGCCCGATCCTCGACGCGGTCGCGGAGCTCGACCGCGCCCATCCCGGGGTGCGGATCGAGCAGTTCGGCGACGCCAGCGCCGACAAGGCGCTGTCGAAGGCGTTCGAGGACGACTTCCGCAAGGCAGAGACCCTGTCGCTGCCGATCACGCTGGTGATCCTGGTGCTCGCATTCGGCGCGCTCGTCGCGGCCGGGCTGCCGCTGCTGCTGGGCCTCTCCGCGGTGGCGATCACGCTCGGCTTGCTGGCGCCGCTGAGCCAGCTGTTCCCGGTCGACGAGGCGATCTCGTCCGTGATCCTGCTCGTCGGCCTGGCGGTCGGCGTCGATTACTCGATGTTCTACATCCGGCGCGAGCGCGACGAGCGTGCGGCGGGGCGGGGGAAGGAGGCCGCGCTCGACCTCGCCGCCGCGACCTCCGGGCGCGCGGTCCTGATCTCAGGCTGCACCGTGATGGTCGCCATGTCGGGCATGTACCTGACCGGCAACGTGACGTTCCAGTCGTTCGCGACCGGCACGATCCTGGTCGTCGCGGTCGCGGTCGTCGGCTCGCTGACCGTCCTCCCCGGGCTGCTGTCGAAGCTCGGCGACAACGTCAACAAGGGCCGCGTGCCGTTCCTCAACCGCCTGCACAAGGAGGGCGCCGAGTCGGGCTTCTGGGCCGCGATCGTCGGGCGCGTGCTGCGCCACCCCTGGATCTCGGTCGTCGCCGCCGGTGGGCTGCTCGTCGTGCTGGCCATCCCGACGCTGCACCTGCACACCGCCAACTCCGGCGTCCAGGGGCTGCCGCGCGACCTGCCCGTGATGCAGACCTACGATCGGATCCAGAAGGCGTTCCCGGGCGGGCCGCTCCCGGCGGTCATCGCGCTCAAGGCGGACGACGTGACGACGCTGCGGGTGACGGCCGCGATCCGCGACCTGCGCAACCGCGCGGTGGAGACCGGCTTGATGCGCGACCCCGTGACGATCGTCAACAGCCGCGACCGGACGGTCGCGCAGGTCAGCGTGCCGCTAGCAGGCGACGGCACGGATGACACGTCGAACCGCGCGCTCGAGACCCTGCGGGAGGACGTCATCCCCGCGACGCTCGGGCGCCTGCCCGGCGCGCAGGCCCCGGTGACCGGGCTGACGGCCGGCTCCTTCGACTTCAACGAGCTCATGAAGGCACGAGCGCCCGTGGTGTTCGCGTTCGTACTGTCGCTCGCGTTCCTGCTGCTGATGGTCACGTTCCGCTCGATCGTCATCCCGATCAAGGCCATCGTGCTCAACCTGCTTTCCGTCGGCGCAGCGTACGGCGTACTGGTGTGGATCTTCCAGGACGGGAACCTCGAGTCGCTCCTGGGGTTCACTTCGATCGGCGGGATCACCTCCTGGCTGCCGCTGTTTCTGTTCGTGATCCTCTTCGGGCTCTCGATGGACTACCACGTGTTCATCCTCACCCGGGTCCGGGAGGGCTTCGATCGCGGGATGCGCACCGAGGAGGCCGTGTCGCACGGCATCCGGGCGACCGCCGGCGTCGTGACCTCCGCCGCCGCGGTGATGGTCGCCGTGTTCTCGGTCTTCGCGACGCTGAGCTCGATCGACTTCAAGGAGATGGGCGTCGGGCTGGCGCTCGCAGTGCTCATCGACGCGACGATCATCCGCGCCGTGCTGCTGCCGGCGACCATGAAGCTGCTGGGAGACTGGAACTGGTACCTGCCGTCGTGGCTCGAGTGGCTGCCGCAGGTCGCCCCGGAGCCGACGACGCCGCCGCCGGCCGTCGTGTCGCCGCACGGAGCCGCGGGACTCTCCGGCGGCGTGCAGCGCAGCAACGGGCAGGTCTCGCTCACCGTGAGCGGCGAGCTCGACCTCGAGACCGCGCCGGAGTTCCGCGCGCTGCTCGAGGAGGCAGAGCAGGGCGCCGAGACGCTTGTCGTCGACTTGCGCGGCGTGACGTTCATCGACTCGTGCGGGCTCGGCGAGCTCAGCGGTGCCCACCAGCGGGCACACCGCGAGGGCCGCCGGCTCGTCGTGGTCAGGGACCGGGACACGCCGCTCGATCGCGTGCTCAACGTGACCCACCTCGACCGGTGGCTCGAGATGACGGAGGACCCGACCGCGATCCGAGCGTAGCCGGGCAGACTTGCTCACCTGGGACCCGCCCTGGGGCGTCGGACTCCCGCCGCCGGCGCTTCGGCGGCTATCGCACGCCCTCGACCTCGTTGGAGCCGGCGGAGCGACCTTCCAGCATCAGACCGATGGCCCGAGCCACCTCACCCACCTCGGCGCTGTCACGGCCCGCCGACCAATCTCGTGACCGGCGCTGTAGCACCAGATCGCCGAGCCCGCCCAAGCGATCCGACTCCCGGTCTCGATCGAGAGGGCTGCTCGCCCATGAGAGGAAGCGTCTCCGCGAAGGTGCCAGCGACGTTCGCGCCGCCGCTGTCCGTTGTCGTTCGCAACGGGAGGTGCCATCAACGGCGCTCGCAGCCGCCGGGCGTCGCGCGGGCACGGACACCTGCTTCGCGCGCTTCGCGCTGCAAAGCCCCGGGGCGGCGACCTTAGCGGTGCGGCGGGGCCGATCCCGTTAGCTTCTCGGAACCCTCGCGGACTGGACGCGCTCTTGCCGCGCCTCGACGGCAGCGTCTAGAGTCGCCCCCAACGGGCGGCCGGAGCGTCCGGCCACAGAAGGACGGACGGTGAGGCAACCGATGAAGCAGGTGAGTGTTGTTGCGATCGCCGCGGCGCTGTGCACTGCGGTCGTAGCAGTGCCGGCGCAGGGCGCTGGCACGATGGGCGTGAGTGCGGACTTCTCGATCTGCGACCCGGTGGCCGGCGTGTCGCTGCTGGCCGGCGGGGTGGATAACACGCTCGCCGCCCGCGGCGGCGGGGCACGCGAGCCCGATCTGGGCCAGCCGCATGAGGACCTGCCCGCCTCGGCCAAGGGCCGCGCCGGGTCGGACTTCGCGGTGACGGTGCCGGTGTACTTCCACGTCGTCACCGACGGCGCGAAGGGCGACCTCAGCAACGGCCAGATCGCCGACCAGATCCGGGTGCTGAATAACACCTACGCCGGCGGTGAGGGCGGCTTCGACACAGGGTTCTCGTTCGTGCTGGCCGGCGTCACGCGCACGAACAACCCCGCGTGGTTCTACGCCGACCCGGGCGGCGTCAACGAGAACACGATGAAGCAGACCCTGCGCCAGGGCGGCCCCGATGCGCTGAACTTCTACGCGACGACGGCCGGCGCCTATCTGGGCTGGGCCTACCTGCCGGAGATCGTCACCAAGCCGGGCCAGGTCCACCTCGACGGCGTCGTCGTCGACTGGGAGTCGCTGCGGCGGGTGTCCGACACCTACGAGGGCCAATACGACCAGGGCGAGACGGCGACGCACGAGGTCGGCCACTGGCTGAATCTCGAACACACCTTCTACCGCGGCTGCAGTGCGAACGGCGACTTCGTCGACGACACGCCCTCCGAGAAGACGCCGACGAGCGGTTGTCCGGCGGGCAAGGACACGTGCTCGGCGCCGGGCCTCGACCCGATCCACAACTACATGGACTACTCGTTCGACTCCTGCTACACGGAGTTCACGGCCGGACAGGCCGCGCGCGAGCAGGAGCAGTGGCTCCACTGGCGCGTCCAGCACGGCTACTAACGAGGGT
>JBKOYW010000217.1:0-6980 GCA_046744275.1 Actinomycetota bacterium | reverse complement strand
GCCTCCGTCACCTGGTGACCGGCGCCGAGCGCGCCGACTCGTGGGCGGTCGACGCCCACAAGTGGCTCAACGTGCCCTACGACGGCGGTCTGGCGATCGTCGCCGACCGCGAGGCGCTGAGGACCGCGATGGGCGTGACCGCGAGCTACCTGCCCGGCTCGCAGGGGCGCGAGCCGATCGACACCGTGCCCGAGATGTCGCGCCGCGCCCGCGCCACGCCGGTCTACGCCGCGCTGCGCCAGCTCGGCCGCGACGGCCTCGCCGAGCTGATCGAGCGCAACTGCGCGCTCGCGCGCCGGCTGGCGGCGGAGATCGAAGCGCTCGACGGCAGCGCGGTGCTCAACGAGGTCGTGCTCAACCAGGTGCTCGTGCGGTTCGACGACGACGACGCCGTCACGCGCGCGGTGGTCGCCGAGGTCCAGCGCAGCGGCGAGGCGTGGCTGGGCGGGACGGTCTGGGACGGGCGCGCCGCCGCCCGCGTCTCGATCTCGAACTGGTCCACCACCGAGGACGACGTCGACCGGCTCGCGGTCGCCTTCGCCGACGCGCTCGCCGCCGCGCGGTCGTAGGCTGGCGGCCGATGGCCGCCTCTGACGTCGCCGACAGCGGGCTCGCGGACGCGGGAGAGGCCCGCATCGAGTGGGCCGGCGGGCAGATGCCCGTCCTGCGCTCGATCCGCGACCGCTTCGCGCGCGAGCGCCCGCTCGAGGGCATCGTGATCGGCGCCTGTCTGCACGTGACGTCCGAAACCGGGAACCTGGTCCGCGCGCTCGCCGCCGGCGGCGCAGACGTCGCGCTGTGTGCGTCGAACCCGTTCGCGACCCAGGACGACGTCGCCGCCGCGCTCGCGGCCGCGGGCGCCGAGGTGCACGCGGTCCGCGGCGACGACGCCGAGGCCTGGGCGGCGCGCGTGGCCGCCGTGGTCTCGCGCGCCCCCCGAATCACGCTCGACGACGGCGCCGACCTGCTCACCGCGATCCACCTCGCTCGCCCCGACCTGCTCGAGGGCCTGCTGGGCGGCACCGAGGAGACGACAACGGGGCTCGTGCGGCTGCGGGCGCTGGAGGCGGAGGGCAAGCTCGCCTGCCCGGTGATCGCGGTCAACGAGGCGTTCACCGAGCGGGCGATCAACGACCGCTTTGGCACCGGCCAGTCGGCGCTCGACGGCATCCTGCGGACCACGAACCTGCTGCTCGCCGGCCGCACGCTCGTGGTGCTCGGCTACGGCTGGGCCGGCAAGGGGATCGCGCTGCGCGCCGACGGGCTGGGCGCCTCGGTGGTCGTCTGCGAGGTCGATCCGCTGCGCGCGCTCGAGGCGCGGATGGACGGCTTCGAGGTGATGCCCGCGCTCGAGGCCGCCGAGCGCGGCGACGTGTTCGTGACGGTCACCGGCGGGCGCGACGTGCTGCGCGGCGAGCACTTCGAGCGCATGAAGGACGGCGCCGTGCTCGCCAATGCCGGCCACTTCGACGTCGAGATCGACCTCCAGGAGCTGCGCGAGCGAGCCGACGGCGTGCGCGAGGTGCGGCCGCTGGTCGAGCAGTACACGCTCGGCGAGCGGCGGCTGAACCTCCTGGCTGCCGGGCGCGTGGTCAACCTGGCGGCCGCCGAGGGGCATCCGGCGGGGGTGATGGACATCTCGTTCGCGCTGCAGGCGCTCGCCGCCGAGGAGCTGGCGCGCCGCGGCGCCGAGCTGGCGCCCGGCGTGCATCCCGTGCCGGACGGGATCGACCGCGAGGTGGCCGCGCTCAAGCTCGCGTCGCTCGGCGTGCGGATCGACACGCTGAGCCCGGAGCAGGAGCGGTATCTGCGCGGGTGGGGGGTAGATTGACCGCGGTGGACGGGCTGCAGGCCAGCGTCGAGAAGATGCGCCGCGAGGGGCTGCCGGACGCGGCGATCGACACCTTCTGCCACTACTACCAGCAGCTGGCGGATGGCGAGACCGGCATGCTGCCGGAGTCCGAGATCGAGCCGGTCGGCGAGCTGCAGGACCTCGACGCGCTGCCGGACGAGGACGCGCCGCTCGACGAGGCGGTCGTGCTCAAGCTCAACGGCGGCCTCGGCACGAGCATGGGCATGACGCGGGCGAAGTCGCTGATCGAGGCCAAGGACGGGCTGAGCTTCCTCGACATCGTGGCGCGCCAGGTGCTCGAGCTGCGGCGCCGCTCGGGCGCGCGGCTGCCGCTGGTGCTCATGAACTCGTTCTACACGCACGACGAGTCGCTCGAGGCGCTGCGCCGCCACGAGGGCCTCGAGTCCGACGTGCCGCCCGACTTCGTCCAGCACAAGGAGCCGAAGATCCGGGTCGACGACCTGATGCCGGTCGAGTGGCCGGACGACCCGTCGCTGGAGTGGTGCCCGCCCGGCCACGGCGACCTCTACACGGCGCTGCTGACCTCCGGGATGCTCGACGACCTGCTCGAGCACGGCTACCGCTTCGCGTTCGTCTCGAACTCCGACAACCTCGGGGCCGTCCTGGAGCCGCGGATCCTGGCGTGGATGGCGCGCGAGGAGATCCCGTTCGCGATGGAGGTCACCCAGCGCAGAGAGGCCGACCGCAAGGGCGGCCACATCGCGCACCGGCCGGGCGGCGGCTACGTGCTGCGCGAGACCGCGCAGACGCCAGAGGAGGACCTCGAGGCGCTGCAGGACATCTCGCGCCACCGCTACGTGAACACCAACAACCTGTGGGTCGACCTGCGCGCGCTGGCCGACGTGCTGCGCGAGCGCGAGGGCGTCCTCGGGCTGCCGCTGATCGTCAACCGCAAGACCGTCGACCCGGGCGACAAGTCGACGCCCGAGGTGTTCCAGCTCGAGACCGCCATGGGCGCGGCGATCGGGGTGTTCGACGGCGCCCGGCCGGTGCGCGTGCCGCGGCGGCGCTTCTCGCCTGTCAAGACCACCGAGGACCTGCTGGCGCTGCGGTCGGACGCCTACGTCCTGGCCGACGACGCGCGTGTGGAGCTCGCGGCCGAGCGCGATGGCACGCCGCCGGTGGTCGATCTCGACGACGACCACTTCAAGCTGCTGCGCGACTTCGACGCGCACTTCCCGGCGGGCGCGCCGTCGCTGGTGGCGTGCGAACGCCTCGCGGTCGAAGGCGACGTGACCTTCGGCCGCGAGGTGGTCGTTCGCGGGACCGTGACCGTCAGCGGGCCGCGGCGGATCGAGGACGGAGCCGTCCTCGAGGGTTAGTCGACGCGGATCGTGCCGACGTCGCGCTGGAGCTGACGGCGGCCCTTGACGTCGGTCGCCTGCACGTCGACGCTCAGCGTCTCCCCGGCAAGACGCTTGTCGAGACGGAGGGCGAGCTGGGCGGAGACCTTCTTGCTCTTGTGGGTGAGGCGGGTGGCTTGCTGCAGCACCTTCACGGCGCCGTCGTCATCGATCCGCTCCGCGGCCGGGCGGATGACGACCTTGCCGGCGTCCTCGATGCGCAGCTCCACCTTGCGGAGCTGCTTCCAGCTCTTCGGGTGGCTCCAGCTCATGCGGAGCTTGGCCGGCTTGCCGGCCTCCGCCGCGATCGCCGCCGGGGCGAGCTTGAGGATGCCGACGCTGTTGACGATCTCGCAGCCGGAGGCGTTGACATCGCGCAGGTCGCGGTTGAGGACGTCGGAGATGCCGCCCTCGCAGTCCATGATCCGGTCGGCAACGTTGTCGGCGGTGTCGAGCACGTCGTTCTGCTCGCCGCCGAACAGGCTGTCCGCGCCGGAGCCGCCGATCAGCCGGTCCTCGCCGCCGTTGCCGCGGAGCGTGTCGTCGCTGGCGCCGCCGTTGAACACGTTCGCGCCGGCGCCGCCGATCAGGTTGTCGACGCCGGAGCCGCCGACCACGTCGTTGGTGTTCGGGTCGATGAAGTCGGCCTCACCCGGAGCGCCGTCGTTGCGGACGACGTCCGACAGATTGACGGTCACGCCGGTCGTGCGCTGGCCGTAGTTGACGCGATCGATGCCGGCGCCGCCCGCGATCGTGTCGGCGCCGCTCGGGGCGCTGCCCTCGTTGAAGACGTCGATCCCGTCGAGACCGGTGAGGGTGTCGTTGCCGGCGAAGCCGGTGTACTGCTCGACCTTGTTCGGGTCGTTGCTGCCGGTCAGGACGTCGATGCCGTTCGACCCCTCGATGTGCTCGAAGTCGGGTCGCACGTTCTCGGCGCCGCGGTTGCCGTCGTTGAACTGCCCGTCGAGCGAGACGCGCACGCCGCCCTGCGAGCTCCGGTAGGTCACGAGGTCGTTGCCCGTGCCGCCGATGACGTCGGCGTCCCGCACGACCAGGCCGTTCGGGCCGATCGAGTCATCGCGGAGCGCGCCGAAGTACGTGTCGTCGCCGGCGCCCATATCGACGCGAGCGGCATGCGGGGCGAGGTATCGGATGGTGTCGCGCCCGTCACCGAGCGAGTACTGATCCTGGAAGTTGCCCGGCACGCAGACCGCGTCGCCGTCGTCGTCGATCACGCAGCCGTTGCCGGCGGTGATCGGGGCGGTGTCGTCGATGAGGATGTGCAGGCCCGTGAAGGCCACGCGCACGTCGTTGGCCTCGCCGGGCGCGGCCGTGTACTGGAGCTGCGGCACCTGGGTCGGACCGACCCCGACTACGCGGGCGGTCGGGCGGTGGCGGCCAGCGCGGCGGGGACCGCGGCGGCCAGCAGGGCACGCCGCGCCCTGCGGGGGGAGAGCAAAGGACATCGGAGGGTTCTCCTTGGGGAGGGGATGGGTCGGCGGAAGCGTGCAGCCCGTCGCCTACCGGCCGTCTACGGGTTCCCTACGACCCGCCGTAACCGCGGCCGGCGGGCCGGTGTATCTCTTATCGACCATCGGTCAACAAGGAGAGACACGCATGACCGCCACCCGTGAGAAGACGTTCCTGCTCGCCCGCCCGGAAGCCCGCGTGCTGGAGTGGATCGCCGCCCGCCTGCCGCGCTTCGTGATGCCCGACCATCTGACGATCCTGGGCGTGCTCGCCGCGTTCGGGATCGCGGCAGCCTACGCGCTCTCGAACCGCGATCCCGTGTGGCTGTGGGCGGCCAGCGGCCTGCTGGTGGTGCACTGGCTGGGGGATTCGCTCGACGGCACGCTGGCGCGCGTCCGGCGGACGGAGCGGCCGCGCTACGGCTACTACCTCGACCACCTGGTCGACGCGGTCGCGACGACGCTGATCGGGATCGGCCTCGGGCTGTCGCCGTACATGCTCCTGGTGACGGCCCTGGTGATCGTCATCGCGTACCTGGTGCTGTCGATCAACACGTACCTCGAGACGAACGCACTCGGCGTGTTCTCGCTCGGCTACGGGCGGCTCGGTCCGACCGAGGCGCGCGCGGCGCTGATCGTGGTGAACACCGTGCTCGCGCTGGGGCTCGTCCCCGCGGTCGAGGTGCTGGGGCTCGGCGTGACCGTGCTCGACGCGCTCGGCCTCGGGCTGGCGGTCCTGATGGTCGTGGGACTGGGCGTGCGTGCGGCGCGCAACCTGCGCGAGCTGGCGCGAAGGGAGCCGCCGCAGCGGCCAGCGGCTCACGCGGCGCCGTAGCGCTCCGCCCGCTGGTCCTCGGCCTCGGACTCCGCGAGCATGCGGAAGAACAGGTAGGCGAGCGCGATGCCCATCACGATCGACTGCTCGAGCGCCATCACGAGCCCGGCGACGTGCTGGTCGTCGATCGGCGACAGCCCCCACTTCGTGCCCTCCCAGTCGTAGGCGTAGAGGAGCTCGGGCGAGAAGGCGAGCAGGACGCCGAGGAAGCCGACGAGGATCTTGGTCGAGGCCATGTAGAGGATCGGGCCCATCCCGGCCAGCCGCAGCCGCGAGCGGATGGGCGAGAGCAGGTGCCACCAGTACAGGAGGCCGGCGGCGGCGAAGCTCAGGTGCTCGAGCGTGTGGATGACCGGGGTCTCGAGCGCGGCGTCGTAGAGGGCGGGGACGTGCCAGAGCCACATCGCGCCGACGTAGGCGACGACCCCGAACGCCGGGTGCCCGAACGGCCCGGCCGCCTTCTCGATCCGGTGGATCCGCTTGGTGGCGGGGCGCAGGATCCACTTCGTGAGCGCGAGCGTGAACGCGATCGGCGCGATGTCGGCGAGCAGCAGGTGCTGGACCATGTGGAACGTGGCGAACTGCTCGCCGAGGCGGTCGAGCGGCGAGACGAGCGCGGCGAACAGGGTCACGATCCCGGTCGCCCACAGGGCGAGCCGCCCGTACCCGGCCGCGCGCGCGCCGCCCTCGGCGCGGGCCGTGCGCCAGCGGAGGCCGTAGATCGCTGCGTACGCCACGAGCGAGAGCAGGACGACGGGAGCGAAGTTCCACGAGACGTCGACGGCGGCCACGCGCTGATCGTAGGGCGTCGACCGTCTCTCGACGGGCGTGGCAGGCCCCTCCGTCTGTCGACGGGCGTGGCGGCGCGGGCGAACCGCGCGGTGCGCGAATCGTCACGCCACCGCGCCCGAATCGTCACACCCGCGTGCTGTCGCGTCACACGTTCCGCGAGAGGCTTCGCGCCGTGTCCCCACGAGTCGTCGCCGAGCTGCTCGCGATCGTCGTCCCGCCCGCCTGCGCGGTGTGCCGCGCCGCCCTCCCGCGGGCCGACCTTCGCCTGTGCGCCTCGTGCACCCGTGCGCTGCCGTGGATGCCGGCGCGCACGTGCCCGCGGTGCGGGCTGCCATCGCACCGGCGCGCCGGCTGCCCGGCCGCAGTGTCAGCCTTCGAGAGGGCATGGGCGCCGCTCGCCCACGACGGTGTGGCGCGCGAGCTCGTCGCGGCGCTGAAGTTCCGCGGCGCGCTGCCGGTGGCTGCCCTGATGGCCGCTCACATCGCCGCCAACCTGCCGGCCGACGTCCGCGGCGGCGCGCCGCCCGTGATCGTCCCGGTCCCGCCGCAAGTGGCCCGCGAACGCCGGCGCGGCTTCGATCCCGCCGGAGCGCTGGCGCGCGCCCTCGCCCCGCGACTCGGCCTCCCGCAGCGGGCGTGCCTGCGGCGCCGCGACCGTGAGCGCCGGC
>JBKOYW010000484.1:0-7621 GCA_046744275.1 Actinomycetota bacterium | reverse complement strand
CGAAACAGGGAGCGCCATGGACGTCCTGGTACTCATCGACAAGCTGGACGACCTCGTCCACAACGCCAAGCAGGTCCCGCTGACGGATCAGGTGCGCGTGGACAAGGAGGAGATCTACGACATCCTCGACCAGATGCGCGCCACGATCCCCGAGGAGATCAAGCAGGCGCGCTGGATCGTCAAGGAGCGCCAGGAGATGCTGGCCGAGGCGAAACGCGAGGCCGAGCGCATCGTCAAGGAGGCCCGAGAGCGCCAGACGCAGCTCGTCTCCCAGCAGGAGGTCACCCGCGAGGCCGAGCGCCAGGCGGAGGACATCATCGGCGAGGCGCGCGCCCGTGAGCGCGAGATCCGGCTCGGGGCCGAGGACTACGCGGACGAGATCCTCAACACGCTCGAGGTCAACCTCTCGAAGTTCATCGCCGCCGTGCAGCGCGGCCGCGAGCGGCTCCAGGGCCGCGACGAGCCGGCCGAAGTGGGCTGATATCACTCGCTGAGTGCTCGAGCTGCGGGATCTCGCGCGCCGGTACGGTGAGGTCATCGCGCTCGACGGGATCTCGTTCACCGTCGGGGCGGGGCAGATGTTCGGGTTCGTGGGGCCCAACGGGGCCGGCAAGACGACCGCGATGCGGATCGTGCTCGGCGTCCTCGCCGCCGATCGCGGCGAGGTCTCCTTCGACGGCCGCCCGGTGACCTTCGACACGCGGTCGCGGTTCGGCTACATGCCGGAGGAGCGCGGCCTGTACCCGAAGATGCGCGTTCGCGACCAGCTCGTGTACCTGGCGCGGCTGCACGGGGTCGCCAAGCAGGCCGCCGGCGAGTCGGCGGACCGCTGGATCGACCAGCTCGGCCTGTCCGAGCGGGCCGGCGACCGGGTCGAGCAGCTCTCGCTCGGCAATCAGCAGCGCGTGCAGCTCGCGGCCGCGCTCGTCCACGACCCGGACCTGCTGGTGCTCGACGAGCCGTTCTCGGGCCTCGACCCGGTCGGCGTCGACGTGCTCAGCGGCGTGCTCTCCGACTACGCGTCAAGCGGCGTGCCAGTGCTCTTCTCCTCGCACCAGCTCGAGCTGGTCGAGCGGCTGTGCGAGGCGGTGGCGATCATCAAGGACGGCCGCCTGGTGGCCTCGGGGGGCGTCGAGGAGCTGCGCGACCGCGGCGCCGGCGGGCGGCGGGTGCGCGTCGACGTGCAGGCGGAGGACGACGAGTGGCTGCCGTCGGGCGCCGAGATCGTCGACCGTGGCACGCGAGGCGTCCTCGTGGCCCTGCACGACGGCATCGCGACCGACGCCGTGCTCGACGCCGCGCGGCGCGCCGGCAGCGTCACCTACTTCGCGCTCGAGCGCCCGACGCTTAGCGACCTGTTCCGCGAGGCGGTGCGGGCGTGAACGGGCGCGAGGCGATCCGGCTCGTCGTCCGGCGGGAGATCACCGAGCGCGTCCGCGAGAAGGCGTTCGCAGTGTCGACCGGCGTCAACATCGTGATCATCGTCGCGGTGGTGATCATCGCCTCCGTCGTGGGCGGCGGCGAGGAGAGCTACAAGGTCGGTTACTCCACGGAGACCGAGCTCGCCGTCGTGGAGGCGGCGGCGGCGGCCGGCCGGGCGGTCGACGTCACGATCGAGGCCCGCAGCGTCGACAGCCCGGCGCCGGGGGCAGACGCCTTGCTCGCGGACGGCTCGCTCGACGCCGTCGTCACCAACAGCCGGATCCTCGCCAAGGAGGAGCCGGACGACGAGCTGGTTACCCTCCTGCAGGCCGCGGATGCGCACGTACGGACCCTGCGAGCGCTCGAAGAGGCCGGTGTGAGCGGCGCAGAGGCACAGGACATCGTGCGTCCCGACCCGCTCAGGGTCTCGACGCTCGAGCCGGCCGGCGAGGACGAGGGCAAGGCCGGCGTCGCGTTCTTCGCGATCCTCATCCTCTACGGCCAGCTGCTGACCTACGGGTACTGGGTGGCGGCCGGCGTGGTCGAGGAGAAGGCCTCGCGTGTGGTGGAGGTCGTGCTGTCGACGATCCGGCCGGCGCACCTGCTGGCGGGCAAGGTGATCGGGATCGGGCTGCTGGGGCTCGCGAACCTGTTGCTGACCCTGGGCATCGGGCTCGGCGTCGCGCAGGCGACGGGTGCGCTCGACGTCGACTCGTCGGTGGTGGGCGCCGCCGCGCTCTCGCTGGCCTGGTTCGTGGTCGGCTACGCGTTCTACGCGTGCGCCTTCGCCTGTGCCGGCGCGCTCGTGCCGCGCCAGGAGGAGCTGCAGTCGACGATGACGCCGCTGACGCTGACCATCCTCGTCGCCTTCTTCGTCGCGTTCGCCGTGCTGAACGACCCGGACGGGACGCTCGCGCACGTGACGGCATTCATCCCGATGACGGCGCCGATCACGATGCCGCCGCGGATCGTGACGGGCGACGCCCCGGCGTGGGAGGTCGTCGCCTCGCTGGTGGTCACGATCGGAGGGAGCGTGCTGCTGATCCCGCTCGCCGCGCGCATCTACTCCGGCGGCATCCTGCGCACCGGCTCCGCGCTCAAGCTGCGCGAGGCCTGGCGGGCGGCACGGGCGTGACGGGCTCCGGACCCAGCACCTCGGCGAATACCGCGACGACGGCGGGGTCGAACTGGGATCCCGCGCAGCGGCGAAGCTCGCTCAGCGCCTGCTCGGCGGTCTTCGCAGCCGAGTAGGGTCGATCGGCCGTCATCGCCTCGAACGCGTCGCAGACGGCGATGATCCGGGCGCCGAGGGGGATCTCGACTCCCGCCAGCGCGTCCGGATAGCCGCCCCCGTTCCACGCCTCGTGCGAGGAGCGGACCAGGCCCGCGGCGCCGCCGAGCGCCGGCGCGGCGGCGACGATGCGCTCGCCGATGATCGTGTGGCGGCGCATGAACGTCCACTCCTCCTCGGTGAGCGCCGCCGGCTTGGTGATGATGGCGTCGGGGATCGCGACCTTGCCGATATCGTGCAGCGCCGCGGCGTGCCGTAGCTGCGTGAGGTCCTCCCCCTGGATCCCCAGTCGCTCCGCGACCTCGACGGCCAGCTCGGTCACGCCCTGCCGGTGGTCGCCGAGATCCGGGTGGCGCTCTGCGAGCGCGCGCAGCAGCACGTCGGTGCTCTGGCGGGAGGCGCTGGCGCGGCCCGTGTTCTTCTGCGCGTACATGGCCGCGTCGGCCTTGCGCAGGGCCTCGGTCGGGTCCCCGGTGTCCTGCGGGATCACGACGGAGCCGAACGCGGTCGTGATACTGAAGCCCTCCCCGCGCTCGGAGAGAGCGGCGCACGCCGCCCGCTCGGCCGCGTGCCGGCGGGTCGCGGGGGCCATGATGCAGAACTCGTCGCCGCCGGGGCGGTACGCGCGGCCGCTGAACGGCGCGACGGCCGCGGCCAGGCTCGTGCCGAGGCGGAGCAGCAGCGCATCGCCGGCCGGGTGCCCGAACGCGTCGTTGTAGTTCTTGAAGCCGTTGAGGTCGAAGATGGTGAGCATCACGGGGTCCTCGGCCCGGGCCGTCCTGGCGCCGCGCGCGAGATCGACCATCAGCTTGCGGCGGTTGCCCAGTCCGGTCAGGGAATCGGTGTTCGCCTGGGCCTCCAGGTGGCGGCGTGAGGCACGCAACGAGACGCCGGAGAGCGCTGTGATCACCAGCGCGACCGCCAGCATCGCCAGCGGCGCCGGTCCCATGTCACCGAGGACGCTGCCAGTCGGCGCCTTCGCGGTGGCGACGATCATCCACGCGTTCGCGTTGCCCTGCGTCGGGCGGATGCGACGGTATGCGACCTTGCGGCCGGCCAGCTCGGTCACGCCTGACTGCCCGGCGGCGGTCGTGAGCGCCGCGAAGCGCTGGTCGGTCGGGACCCCGAGCTCGGCGCCGACCCGCTGCTCACGGGCGCCGTCGATGACCACGCGCCCGGTCTGGGCGTCGACCACGCGCAGCTCGGATCCCTGCGTCCGGCCGATCGCGCGCCGGAAGCTCTCGACCGTCACCTCGAAGTGCACGATCGCCCGCTTGCCTCCGTCGGGCTGCGGGATCAGCGTGGCGTTGGCCACGACCCACTCGTCCGTGTCGGGCGAGACGTACGGCCTCGTCTGATGCGTCTGGCCGAAGTCGAGCGCGAACGCGGGTGCGAAGAACGGCGCCTGCTCCTCCTCGGTGGAAAGGTCGGATGCCGGCGCGATGTCGCCGCGGACCACGCGGGCGAACTCCGCGCCGTGAGCGTCGATGAAGCACGCCTCGCCGATGCTCGACGGGTAGAGCTGCTCCAGGTAGCCGAGGCTGTGCGTGACCTCGCGGATACTGCGGCTCTGACGGCCGACCTTCTCCTGGCGCGTGCCGGGCTCGGCCAGCACGTTGGCGAACGCGGGCGAGTTCGCGGTCAGGAGGATGATCGACCGTGCGCGTGCGAAGTAGTCGTCGAGCGCGCCACCGTGCTCCTCGGTCTCGCCGACGAGCGTGCGCTCGATCTCGGAGACCTTCCGGTCATGGTCGAGCTTGGCCAGGCCGAGGCCCGTCGGGATCAGGAGGACGCCGACGATCAGGGCCGCGAAGGAGAGTGCGCGCATCGCATGTAGGATCGACCGGCCTTCGCCCGTCTTGAGCGTTTCGCAACGAGCTAGAAGCTTTGGCCGAAGCCGCGACGCCGGTCCCGGAAGACGTCGAGCGCGTGCAACGTGCGGCGATCCACGTGCGGGCACGTCATGACGCTGAGGTACGCCGTGGCGGCGACGGGAGCGGTCATACCGGTCTGGTTCTCGAACAGCAGCACCTCGTCGTCCTCGTCGCGGATGAGGCCTTCGAGCGCCTCGAGCTGGTCGGGCGGGAGGTCCTTGCGGTACTGCAGGAGACACGCCCGTGGTAGAGCGCGTGGGTGGTCGCCGCAAGGCTCGGCGGCCGTCTGCCGGCGTACGACCCGTCGCGCGCGCTGATGCGCTCGACGAACCGTCCCTTGACGGGCGGATTGGTGTCCATGTCGTCGCGGAACTCGGTGAGCTCGCAGCCGGCCCGCGCGGCGATGGCTGGGATTGGATCCGGAGCGCTCGCGTGCGGTTCGGCGCCGCCGCGCACGGCAAGGCCGACCGGGCCGATCGGCAGCACGACGGCAAGGGCGACGAGCACGGGAGCGGGAAGGCGCCGCATCGCTCCCGGTCATCGACCGGTCGCGCCGGCCGCTTCAGTCGTCGCCGGCCGCGGCGACCATCGCGTCGATCTGCGAGAGGTGGCCGCGGACGCGCTCCGCCATGCCCTCCACGATCTTGCGGACGTCCTCGATCTGGTGCGCGGCGCTCGTGAGCTGGCTCTTGATCCGCCGGACGTCCTCCATCGCCACCATCGCGCGTTCGACCTCGGCGCGCAGGGCGGACGCGTCGAGCCCGTCGGCGGCGCCCTTGGCCATCAGCACGCGCGCCCGGGCGAGCGAGTAGGCGACCTCGAGCGCGAGCCGCGACCCGTCCTGCGGGTCGTAGACGACGAACAGCTTGTCGCCGTTGACCTCGCGCAGAGCCGGCGCGCGGGCGGGCAGCTTGTCCTCCTGGGGGACGACCCAGACCGCGTAGTCGGCGGCGCGCTGGTCCATGGCCTCGTCGAGCTCGGCGAGCGCCTCGTTGCGCGAGCGCTTGGAGTTCTTGGCCTCGAACACGATCCGGCCACGCGGGCGGCCGGAGCACCCGTCGAGGTCGACCACCACATCGCCCTTGCGGCCGCCGGCGCCGCGCAGGTCGCCGACCGCGTCGCAGTCGTCGCCCTGGCCGGCCGCGATCGCCTCGATGGCCTCGAAAACGGCCTCCTCGTACGGGCGGCCCTTGGCGGTCGACCGATCGTGCTCGGCGGCCACCTCGACCGCCTTCGCCTTCTCGGCCTGGAGCTTGGACACCTCGAGCTGGAGCTCGGCGATGCGGGTGTTCATCTCGCGCAGGTGCGTGTGCTGCTGGTCGGACGACTGGCGGATCGCCGCCACCGCGGCCTTCTGGAACGTGGCCAGGGGGTTCGACTCGTCGGCCGAGCTGAACTGCTTGAACAGCTTCTCGCGCGACTCGCTCAGCAGCTCGGCAACGGCCGCGCGGACCTGATGCTGGACCGCGGAGCTCGAGTCGGCGCCGAAGTGGCGCTGCAGCACGCGCGTGACGTGCCCGCTGTCCGGCCCGAAGGCCTGCTCGAGCTGTGTCTTGAGCTCGGCCACCACGGCCTCGGAGGTCTGGCCCAGGCGCTGCTCCACCTCGCGCGAGGCGTGCTCGAGGTCCTGCTTGAGGACCTCGACCGCGGTGCCGGCCTGCTCGCGGTCCAGCACACGGGCGCCGATCTCGATCGCGTCGGCGATCACCCGCTCCGGGTTCTCACCCGCGTCGGTCCGAGCCCGCACGAGCTCGGCCGCGATGGCGTCGTCAACGACGAGGTGCTCGATGATCACCCGCGCCATCAGGGCGGTGACGCGCGGGTGGCGGAGTGGGGTCGCTGCGGCCTCCATAGGCGGTAGCTGCAGGCTAGGCGCCGCGTCGGTCGGAACCGCGCGGCACACAACGTCGACTGCGCTGGGTAAGGGAAGTGGGGGAGCCAGCGGCTGCCGAGTGTCGACTTTTCACCCTTACAGGCGGATAACTCGACACTCGACCCGCCCGGGCCTCGATCCCGCCTCCCTCAATGCCGAAGTTCGAGCCCTAGCGGACGCTGAACCCGCTCAGACCCTCGGGCGGCTCGCGCGACTCCTCGACGCGGTTCACGGAGCTGTGGCCCGGCCCGCCGCGTACGTACTCGACCATCGCGGCGACCGCGTCCGGCGGACCCTCGAACACCACCTCGGCGGTCCCGTCGGCGCAGTTGCGCGCCCAGCCGGCGACGCCGCGCCGGGCGGCCTCGCGCCGTACGGAGTCCCGGAAGAAGACGCCCTGCACGCGCCCGTGCGCGCGCACCCGGATCCGCTCATCGGCCACGTCGATACCGTAACCCCATGGCCCGGATCGAGGTGCTCGACACCGACATCACGACGCTCGACGTCGACGCGATCGCGAATGCGGCGAACACGCGTCTGCTGCACGGCGGCGGGGTGGCGGGCGCGATCTCGCGGGCCGGCGGCCCGGCCGTACAGGCAGAGTCCGACGAGAAGTCGCCGATCGGCCTCGGCGAGGCGGTCGAGACGACGGCCGGCGACATGCCGGCCCGCTGGGTGATCCACGCCGCGACGATGGAGCTCGGCGGCCCGACCGATGCCGACATCATCCGCCGCGCCACGGCCGCCACGCTGGTGAAGGCGGACGAGCTCGGCGCCCGCAGTCTCGCGCTCGTCGCGTTCGGGACCGGCGTCGGCGGCTTCCCGCTCGACGAGGCTGCCCGGATCGAGGTCGAGGAGGTGCGCCGGCACCTCGAGCAAGGCTCCGGCCTCGAGCGCGTCGTCTTCGCGGTCCACGGCGACGCCGCGCGCCGTGCGTTCGAGGCCGCGCTGGCTTGATCGAGCTGCTCGGAGAGATCGCCGCGCTCGGGGGCGTCGCGGCGCCGACCACCGCCACCGCGCGGCTGCGAGACGTGCTGCTCGCGACGCTGAGACGCGGCGCCGACGAGCTCGACAAGCCGCGCTCGGGCTACGACGCGCCGCTGGAGGTCGCGATCGCGGCCGGCGACGACGTCCTGCTGGCCGCCACGCCCGCCGCCGCGG
>JBKOYW010000219.1:0-8561 GCA_046744275.1 Actinomycetota bacterium | reverse complement strand
GGTGAGTCGCTGAGGCGGCCGCGCACTGCCTGTCCTGCGCCGACGGCAGGAGCCTGACCTCGCGCGATGGATCGCTTGACCTGCGGCGCGGTGCGACTAAGATTTGTCCTGGCTCTCGACAAAAGTCGGGGTAGGGGCGGCGGGAAGTGCGGGAGCATTCGTCGTCGTACCAGCGGAACTAGCGATGCGGGCAACGATTCCGCGAAGGCCCGTCCGTTTCCGCGAGCCGACCGACAATCCGAGGCGCGCCGCCGGCCCGAAGACGCGGTGCCGCGAGCGCGGTGACGGCGGCGCCAAAGCGACCAACGGGAGGACGTCGCATGAAGGCTTACAGGCGGACGAGACCTACGAGGGCGCCGATGCTGCGCGCGCTCTGCGCCACCCTGGCGTTGCTGTTGGCGATGGCCGGCCCGCCAGGGGCCCGCGCACAGGGGCAGGCGTCGCCGGAGAAGGCCGACCAGGCCGACTGCGCCACCGGGCGCAGCGTCCCGGCCAGCAAGATCTCCATCCAGCTGTACACGTTCAACCGCTACATCGAAAGCGGAATCGACACGCAGCCGGGCGCGCCGGGGCCGGAGGCCACCCGCGCCGAGCGGCTGGAGTACGTCCTCGCCTTTCTCAGCGAGGCGGGCTACCGCAACATCGAGCCGTACAGCTTCCACGGGCTCACCGCCGAGCAGTTCGACGCGCTGGCAGAGAAGTACGGCCTCGAGGTGCCCTCGCGCCACATGTCCACGAGCGAGGCGAACTGGGACGCGAACCTGGCTGACGCCAAGTTGCTGGGCCAGCACTGGACCGGCTCAGGAGGATTCGCGGCGCCCGGCATCGGCAGCTACGAGAACGTCCTGGCGACCGCGGAGACGCTGAACCGGCTGGGCGAGCGCTCGGTGAAGAACGGCACCGGGCCGATCTTCGGGCACAACCACACCAGCGAGTTCACCACGAAGTACATCGACGTCCAGGGTGATGGAACGCTCAAGAGCGCCTGGCAGATCCTCTTCGAGAACACCGACCCGCGTTACGTGGTCTTCCAGCTCGATGTCGGCTGGGCGGTCAGCGCCGGCGAGGATCCCGTGGCATTGGTCGAGCAGTTCGGGGACCGCATCGAGCTGTTCCACGTCAAGGACATCATCGACATCGGCAAGCCCACCCAGCGGCAGACGACGGTCGGGCAGGGCGAGGTCGACTGGGCGGCGCTCTTCGCCGCCTCAGTGGGGCAGATCCACCAGTACATCATCGAGCAGGATCCGCCGGAGGGGGTGTTCGACCCGTTCGCGTTCGCGGTGGAGAGCTTTGAGTACGTCGACTGCCTGCGCTTCTGAACCACTCAAGCGCGGCGCAGTGCCAGGGAACGGCCCGTCCCGGTGGGGCGGACCGTTTCACGATCTCGCAAGTTGCGAGCGGTCCTGGCGCCACCACGACTGGGACGATTTGAACCACCTCCAGGTCCTGTCGTCCTGAATGCATCGGCCTTGATTGGCGGGGCGCCCGGAGCTAGGGTGCCCCGCCAATGGCGCGGCCCGGGGAGGGCCGCGCGTCGAAATCTGAGGAGGACAGGGGATGGGCAGACGCTCATCGAGCGCCGCCGTCGCGGTGCTCGCCTCGCTGGCGCTCGCCGCGCCGGCGGCTGCGGACAGCCGCGACCCGATCAACGGCTACCGGGTCAAGGCCACGCCGCAGAACCTCGAGAAGCTGGCGATGGCCGGCTTCGACGTCACGGAAGGCCGGCGCGGCGGGCAGATCGAGATCTTCGGCACCTCGACCCAGATCGCCAAGCTCAAGGGCGAGGGGATCAAGGCGACGATCGTGCGCGACCGCAAGGGCCGCACGGCCGCCCAGCGCCAGCGCGCGCGGATGGGCGCGCGCGCCGCACAGGCGCCGGTTGCCGACGACTCGGCGTACCAGGTGTGGACGCGCTATGACCGCGTCCGCAACGACGACAAGGAGCAGTACCTCGAGCAGTACGACCGGCTGCTGCGGCAGTACCCGAAGCTGACCAAGCAGGTCAAGCTCGGGACCACGTACCAGGGTCGCGACATCCTCGCGATCAAGGTCACGCGCAACGCGCGCAATACTCCGGACGGCCGCCGGCCGGCCGTGCTGTACAACGCGATCCAGCACGCGCGCGAGTGGCTGGCGGGCGAGACCTGCCGCCGCACCCTCGACTACTTCGTGACGAACTACGGCGACAACGCCCGCGTCACCCGCCTGGTCGACACGCGCGAGCTGTGGTTCGTGTGCATCGCGAACCCGGACGGCTACGAGTACACGTTCACGCCCGGCAACCGCCTGTGGCGCAAGAACATGGCCGACAACGACGGTGACGGCGTGCGCGGCGAGCCGAATGATGGCGTCGACCCGAACCGCAACTTCGCGACGAACTTCGGCCTGGACAACGAGGGCTCGTCGTCGGACCCAACCTCCGAGACCTACCGCGGCACAGGCCCGGACTCCGAGCCCGAGACGAAGGCGATGACGTCGCTGTGGGACCGCGTCGACTTCGTGTTCCAGAAGAACGACCACACGGCGGCCGAGCTGCTGCTGTGGCCGCAGGGCTTCCAGAAGTTCACGCCCACGCCTGACAACGGCATCTTCGAGGCGCTCGCCGGCGTCGACCACAACTCGGCGATCCAGGACGACGAGGAGTCGTTCGACCCCGATCTCTCCTCCGAGCTCTACATCACCAACGGCGACACGCTCGACGACGCGTACCACGAGCACGGGATCCTCGGCTTCACGCCGGAGGGCACAAACTCGCGCGTCCCGGGCGTCACCGGCTTCGAGTTCGAGGACGACGAGCAGGAGGTGGAGGAGGAGTTCCAGCGCCACCTCAAGTTCTCGCTCGACCTCGCCGAGTCCGCGGCCGACCCGGAGGACCCGGAGTCCCACCTCGGCAACGAGACCGAGGACTTCTACCTCGACCGGTTTGCGGTCTCCTACGGCGACCCGCAGCCGGTCCAGGTCGTCGCCAAGCGGTCGCTCGGACCAATCTTCCTGCACTACCGCATCAACGGCGGTCGCGAGCAGGAGGTCCGGACCAGGGAGTTCCGCGGTGGCGAGCGCTACTACAAGGACGTCGGCGTCTACTACCGCAAGCTGCGCGGCGTCGTCGAGGGCACCCGCCCCGGCAACGAGGTGACGGCCTGGTTCGAGACGGCCAACGGCAAGCGGCGGTCCTCGCGCTTCACCTACGAGGCGAAGTCCGAGTCGCGCCGGCGCGTGCTGGTGATCGCCGACGAGAACTACTCCGGCCCGGTGTCGGATCCGGCCCAGGACACGGTCGGCCCTGACTACGCCGACGATGTCGTGACGGCGCTCAACGCCAACGGGCTCCAGGCCGACGTCTACGACGTCGACGCCAACGACATGACCGCGCCGCATCCGCTCGGCGTGCTCAGCCACTACGACGCGGTGGTGTGGGAGAAGGGCAACGACTACGTCACCCGCCGTCCGGGCCAGCCCGGCCAGACCGGGCAGGCGCGAGTGGCCATCGAGACGCAGCTCGCCGTGCGGGACTTCCTCAACGAGGGCGGCAAGCTGTTCTTCACGGGCCAGAACGCCGGGCGCCAGGACGCCGAGGGCTACGAGTTCCGCAACTTCGGGTTCCCGGAGCCGGACGAGTCGCCCACCGGCCGCTGGTGCGGTGCCAATGACAACGAGTCGGTGGACGGCTGCATCCCGCCGGACAACGACTTCCAGCAGTACTACCTCGGCGCCGCCATCTACGTCGGCGGCGGCAACGCCCAGGACGACGCGGGCAACCCGCTGCCGATCAAGGGCGAGGGCGACCCGTTCGGCGACAGCCTGTTCGAGTTCAACGGCACGGACTCCGCCCAGAACCAGGCGCACACGGCCACGTTCGCGATCACCAGCTCGCTCCTCGACCCGGAGCAGTTCCCGTGGTACGCGGACTCCCGCCGGATCGCGACCTGGCAGCGCCCGGGCGCCGGTCCGTTCGCTCCCTACAGCGGCCAGTACTACATGTCCGCCGGGGCCGACTCGCAGGCGTTCAAGCGGCTGCGGCGCGAGGTCGACCTGACCGGCAAGACCAGCGGCTCGCTGTCGTTCAAGTTCTCGGCCGATCTCGAGCCGAACTGGGACTACATGGCCGTCGAGGTCCGCGAGGTGGGGACCGACAACTGGACCACCCTGCCCGCGGCGGGCGTGACGACCCAGGGCACGGGCGAGAGCTGCCCGTCCGGCTGGTCGACGGGCTCGAACTCGCTACACCCGCAGCTCCAGCACTACCAGACGGTGAACGCCGACGGGACGTGCTCGCCGACCGGCACCACCGGCCAGTGGAACGCCTTCACGGGCAACTCCGAGGGCTGGCAGGACTGGACGGCGGACCTGAGCGGCTACGCCGGCAAGAAGATCGAGGTCTCGATCTCGGTCATCACCGACTGGGGCACCCTCGGCCTCGGCGTCTGGGTCGACGACGCGACGGTGACACTGGACGGCGCGCAGGCGTCGTTCGCGGACTTCGAGTCCGACACCGGCGGCTGGCAGCTCGGGCCGTCGCCCGAGGGCAGCGCGAACCCGGTCGTCGGCTGGAAGCGCGTGACCGAGGAGTTCCAGGAGGGCGCGGTCGTCGCCACCGACGACACCGTGTACTCCGGGTTCGGCTTCGAGGGCATCAGCACGCAGGCCAAGCGCAACGAGTTCATGCGCGGGGTGCTCACGCACCTCGGCCTCATCGACTGAGTCGCGAGGCTCACGATCGCACCGCCAACGGGCCGCCTCCGGGCGGCCCGTTGTCATTTTCTTGCCCGCAGCGCCCTCGCCTGGTCCGGCTCCGGAGTACGGTCGTCCCAACGACGAAGGAGGTCGTCATGGGGCAGCTCGGACGGTTCTCGACCCGCCGTCGCGGCGCGGTGCTGGGAGTGTTCGCGGCCGCCGCGGCCCTCGCCTTCGCGTCCCCCGCTGCGGCGCAGTTCGACCGCCAGGGAACGGTGACGCCGACCACGCCGTTCACCTGGACCGGACCGGTGGCCACCGGCCACAACGAGAACTACGACCCCGTCTCGGGCCAGCCCTGCGGCAAGACCGTCGCCGACTACTGCGACGTGACGCTGGTCAACGTCCAGGCCGGCACCTTCTTCGAGACCAGCGGCGGCGGCGTCGAGTTCTCGATCGCCGACACGCCGCCCAACGACTTCGACCTCTACGTCTACGCCAGCGACGCTGCCGGCACGCGCGGGCAGCTCGTCGGGTCCTCGGCCGGCCCGACCGACGTCGAGTCGACGGCGATCATCAACGCCAACGGCTACTACCTCGTGCGGGTGATCTACTGGAACGTCACCGCGTCCGGCTACCAGGGCCGCGCGGAGTTCTTCCGCCGCGCGAAGTTCCCTCCCGACGTCGACCGCCCGCCGGGCCTGCAGGACATCCTCGCGTCGAATCCGTTCAAGGGCTTCCGCTCGCACTCCGAGATGCATGCGGCCCAGAGCCCGATCGACGATGACAGGCTGATCGCGGCCTCGAAGTTCTACAACCGCGACCCGGACTCGCTGGCCGAGTACGAGTTCAAGCTCGGCTCCTACCTGAGCATCGACCACGGTCGGCGCTGGCTCGACCTCGGCCAGACCAACGTCTGCCCGCAGGCGCAGGCCCCGCCGAGCACATGGCCGCTCGCGAACACCTGCTACCCGGCCGACGACCCGGCGCGCGAGGGCACCGGGCCCGAGGACGTTCCGCCGGGCGGCGACTTCGGCGAGGAGTACATCACCTCGGACCCATGGGTCGACTGGGACGACGAGGGCAATGCGTACCTGATGGCGCTCGACTCGCCGCCGTTCGCGTCCGGCGCCGGCTGGGGGATGTCGTTCCACCGCTGGCAGACGCCGTCGCTGTTCGACCTGCTCGTCGGCCGCAGCTGGAGCAACCGGATCGTCATCAACGCGTACGAGACGCCGGCCGAGCAGGAGCTGTTCCTCGACGACAAGAACACGTTCGCCGTCAACAACGCCGGCCGCGACCGCGACGGGCGGACCGGCATCATCGTCGCCTGCTGGGGGCAGAACGGGCCGGTCCTGGCCGATCGCGGGCCGCAGCAGACCGTCTGCGAGCGCTCGACGGACGGCGGGCGAAGCTGGCCTGGCGAGCCGATCCCGGTGTCACCGGGCGCGCAGAGGCTCGTGATCGGGGTGCACGTGGTGGCGGACACGCGCGACCCGCAGACGTTCTACGCCGTCTGGCTCGAGTACCTGTCCGGCATCGTCTCGGGCACCGGGACGAACACGTACCAGTTCTCCAAGAGCACGGACGGCGGTCAGACGTGGTCGGCCGCCACCACGGTCCAGACGATCGTGCCGCTGCCGCGGATCTTCCCGCGGCAGGCGTTCCGGAACCTGTCGCTGCCGATCATGGCGGTCGGTCCGCGGAGCGAGCTGTACCTGACCTATGCCGACTACAACCCGGCGACCCAGCCGGGTGACGTGGACGGCATGCAGGCGGACATCAAGCTCACGCGGTCGCTGGACGGCGGCGCGACCTGGAGCGCACCCACGAAGGTCAACCAGGACACCGGCAACGCCGACCAGTTCCAGCCGTACATCCGTGCGACGAAGAACGGCCAGCTCAACGTGTTCTTCTTCGACCGGCGGTACGACCCGGACAACTTCTTCATCGACAACTTCCTCGCGCGATCCGGCGACGGGGGAGCGACGTGGATGGAGACCCGGCTGTCCCACGACATGTGGGATCCGTCGATCAACCCGCCGATCTCCACGTCGGGTGAGTTCATCGGCGACTACCAGGGGCTGGTCGCGGACGACTGCTACGCGATCCCGTTCGTCAACGACACGCACCTGGCGAACGACCCCCGGCGCGATCCGCAGTTCGACCACGGACTGCCGCGATCGCCGTTCCAGGAGGCGATCTCCTACCGCGTCCGTAACACGCGGCAGTACGGCGGCGACGCCCGCCAGTGCCGGCACGGCCACGGCCACGGCAAGCAGCAGTTCGTGAGCCGCCGCGCCGACAAGCGCGTCAAGCGCGCCCTGGCCGGCGTCTCGCGTGCGGAGGCCCGGCAGCTGGCGGCAAAGCATCAGATCATCGTCGGCGCCCAGCGTTAGCGGCGTAACGCGTGGCGGCCATGGGTTAGCTTTGACCCATGGCCGCCACCGACGCCGTCCTCAAACCCGACCACGCCGCCTCCCGGCGGCACTTCATCTTCACCGACGAGCACGAGCAGCTGCGCGAGTCGATCCGTGCCTTCGTGCTCAAGGAGCTGAAGCCGCACTCGGAGAAGTGGGAGGAGTCGACGTTCGAGGACTGGGTCTTCCCGCGCATGGGCGAGCTCGGCCTGCTCGGCCTGTCCTATCCGGAGGAGTACGGCGGCCAGGGTGGCGACTACTACTGCAACCTCGTGCTGGCCGAGGAGATCGTGCACGCCGACTGCGGCGGGCTGGCGATGGGGATCGCCGTCCACACCGACATGGCGACGCCGCCGATCCTCGCGTTCGGCACCGAGGTGCAGAAGCAGGCCTACCTCGTGCCGTCGATCCGCGGCCAGAAGATCTCCTGCCTGGGCATCACCGAGCCGGACGCCGGCTCGGACGTCGCGGGCATCAAGACGCGCGCGGTCCGCGACGGCGACGAGTGGGTGATCAACGGCTCCAAGACCTACATCACCAACGGCCACCGGGCCGACTTCATCGTGCTCGTCACGAAGACCGACCCGGACGCCGGCTACGACGGCTTCACGCTGTTCATCGTCGATATGGACGAGCCCGGCGTGATCCGCGAGGAGAAGCTGCGCAAGCTCGGCATGCACGCGTCCGACACCGCGCTGCTCGCGTTCCAGGACGTGCGCGTGCCCGCCGGCGCCGTGCTCGGCGAGGTCGGGAAGGGCTTCTACCACATCATGTGGGAGCTCCAGGGCGAGCGGCTGATCGGCGCCGCAGGCGCCGTGGCGAGCGCGCAGGCGCTGTTCGACAAGACGCTCCGCTACGCGAACGAGCGGCATGCGTTCGGGCGGCCGATCGGCAAGTTCCAGGTCACCCGCCACAAGTTCGCCGAGATGGCGACCAAGATCGAGGCGGCGCGCCAGCTCGTCTACACGACCGCCTGGCGGCACGCGAACGGCGAGTACCCGGTGCGCGAGATCTCGATGGCCAAGCTGAACGCGTCGCGGATCGCCTGCGAGGTCGCCGACGAGTGCCTGCAGATCCACGGCGGCGCCGGCTACATGAAGGAGTACGGGATCGAGCGCGTGTGGCGCGACCTGCGGCTCAACCGCATCGGCGCGGGCACCGACGAGATCATGCTCGACGTGATCGGGCGCTCGTACGGCCTCTGATCCAGCCTCCGTTCACGGAGGCGCACGAAGCGTTCCGCGCACGCGCGCGCGAGTTCGTGCTCGGCGAGCTGCGCCCGCACGCCGACGCGTGGGAGGAGGCCGGCTGGTTCCCGAACGAGGTGTTCGGCGCGCTGGCGGAGCGCGGCTGGCTGGGGCTCAAGTACGGCGGCGACTGGGTGGCCGACGCGGTGCTGGCCGAGGAGCTCGCACGCTGCGGCTCGGGCGGCGTGGCGGCGGGGATCGGCGCGCACGTGCACAT
>JBKOYW010000286.1:0-3402 GCA_046744275.1 Actinomycetota bacterium | reverse complement strand
AGATGTGTATAAGAGACAGGACCTGGCCCGGGGCGATCACGACGCCCGAGCCGCGGCCCCAGCCACGGCCGAGCCCGACCACCGCCGGGCCGACCTTATCCGCCGCGTCCGTCACCGCTTGCTGGAGCGCTTCGAGTACCTGGTTCATGGGTGCTCCTGAGTCACTTGCAATCTGCAAGTGACTGTATCAGGGCGCAACGACCGGGATTCGCTGCCGCTCGGCGGCCGAACCCGGCATTGAGGGAGGTGGCCTGGGTTGGGGTGGTGGGTTCGGGGCGGGTTGGGAGACTGATTTCGCGTGGGGTCGAAGTTCGTCCCTAAGCTCGCAACAGCGTTGTCACGAAAAGCGCCCACCTCTCCACTGGCCGACGCGCTCGCCCGCGTGGGCGACCGCTGGACGCTGCTGGTCGTCGCCGCGCTGCTCGACGGGCCGCTCCGCTTCAACGAGCTCCATGAGCAGCTCGAGGGGATCGCGCCCAATGTGCTCTCCGCTCGCCTGAAGTCCCTCACCGAGCAGGCGCTGGTGGTCGCGCAGCCGTACAGCGACCGGCCGCCGCGCTTCGTGTACGAGCTCTCCGAGCCCGGGCGCGAGCTGGCCGGCGCTCTGCGGCTGCTCGCCGACTGGGGCGCTCGGACCGGCGGTGGCGAGCCCTACCGGCACGAGCCGTGCGGCACCGCGCTCGAGGCTCGCTGGTGGTGCCCCACGTGCGAGCAGGTGGTCGACGACCCCGGCGACGAGGTCGTCCACGTCTGACCAGCCGCGCGGCTCGGCGCGCCGGGCGGCTACGAGTTGAGCAGCCCGCCCAGCCCGCTGCTACTGCTGCTCGAGCTGGTCTGCTGCGCGGCGCCCGCTACCTGGCCCTCGGACGGCTGCACGAGCACCCAGCCCTGACCGCTGAAGGACATCTGGACCGACTCGCCGGAGCCGCGGCCGATCAGGTTCTTCATCTTGAAGTCTGTCTTGATGCCGGTCGACACGCCGGACGACCAGGTGATCGCGGCCTGGGCGTCGGCGTACGTCGGCGCGCTCGCCACGTTCAACAGCACGGGCGGGCCGTCGGAGATGATCGCCACCCAGCCGGTGCCCTGGAGCGACAGGTTGTAGAGCCCGCCGCCCATCATCGAGCTCGCGCCCTCGACCCGCTTGATGTCCCAGTCGATGCCCGAGTCGAACGCCAGCAGGTTCGGACCGTTGACCGTGATGAAGTCGTTCTCGAGGTAGATGAGGTGGATGTCCTGCGCCTGATCGGCAAGGAACACCTCGCCCGTCCCCGTCAGCTTCATCAGCGACGTGCCCTCGCCCGAGACGGCCTTCTTCAGCATCCTGCCGAGCCCGCCCGAGCCCGAGTGCTCGAACGTCACGTCACCTTGATAGGCGACCATCGAGCCGAGCTTGGCCTGGATGGTCACCTGGTCGAGCCGGACCTTCAAGAGCTTCGAGTTCTGGAGCGCGAAGGCGTCCTGTGATTGCGTCTCGTTGAACTGCGCGAGGGTCGTCTGCATGCGGGCCAACCTAGTGTGGCCCGCAGCAGTCCGCAACTAGAACCGGACGCCCGGCGGAGGCGCCGACGGCGGCGGCGGAGGCGAGTGGCCGTTGTCGCCCAGATCGACCGTCATCGGCGGCGCCGACGGGGCCGGCGGCGGCTCGTACGAGGCGGGCTCGCCGGCCTCGGACGGCTCGTGGGAGACCGGCTCGTGGGCCGCCGGCGCCGGCGACGTGACCGTCGCCTCGGGGCCGTCGTCGACCGGCTTGGACGAGGCGGCGACCATCAGCTTGAAGTCGTGCGGCGACGTGGCGACGCGCATCGCGGAGTCCATCGTGATCCGCCCGGCATGCAGGTGCTGCAGCAGGTGCTGGTCGAACGTCTGCATCCCGTAGTAGGCGCCCTCGGAGATGACCTCCGGCAGCTGCCCGGTGAGCTTCGGGTCGAGGATCATGTCGTGCACGCGGCCGGTCATCACGAGGATCTCGCAGCACGCCACGCGGCCCTGGCCGTCGGCCGTCGGCACGAGGCGCTGGGAGACGATGCCCTTCAGCGTGCCGGCGATCATCGCCCGCGCCTGCTGCTGCTGATGGGGCGGGAAGAAGTCGATGATGCGGTTGATCGTCTCCGACGCGTCCACGGTGTGGAGCGTGGAGAGCACGAGGTGGCCGGTCTCGGCTGCGCTCAGCGCGGTGTGAACCGTCTCCTCGTCGCGCATCTCGCCGATCAGGATCGTGTCCGGGTCCTGGCGCAGGACGCGGCGCAGCGCGCGCTTGAAGGACGCCGTGTCGGCGCCGACCTCGCGCTGGTTGATGATCGACGTGCGGTCCCGGTGCAGGAACTCGATCGGGTCCTCGATCGTGACGATGTGCTTGGCCATCGTCCGGTTCATGTGGTCGAGCATCGCCGCGAGCGTGGTCGACTTACCGGAGCCGGTCGTGCCGGTGAGCAGCAGGATCCCGCGCTCCTCCTCGGCGAGCTGCGTGACGACCTCGGGGAGGCCGAGCGCGTCGACGGACTTGATGACCACCGGGATCGCGCGCATGACGATCGAGACCGACCCGCGCTGGCGGAAGGCGTTGACGCGGAAGCGGCCGAGGCCCTCGACCGCGTACGAGAAGTCCACCTCGTTCTCGGACTCGAACTCGGCGACCTTCTCGTTGTCGCCCAGCATCTCGCCGAGCGCTCGCTCGGTGTCCTCCGGGTACAGCCGCTCCGTGTCCGGGATCGGCTCGAGGTGGCCGTGGAGGCGGATCAGGGGGTATGAGGGGACCTTGAGGTGGAGGTCGGAGCCCTCGGCGGCGATGAGGTAGCGCAGCGCGTGATCGAGTTCAAAAGCCATGTCCCGGTCTAGATCGGCGTCGCCGCGCCACCCCTTTACCCCACCGTCGCCGCGCGGACGAAGGCTCACACGTAGAAGTAGGGGTCCAACACGCGCACCTGCGTGATGGCGTCGACCGGGAGGTCGTTGCCGGTTGCCGCGCGCCGGATCGCCTCCGGGTCGGGCGCGTCGTAGATGCAGTAGGTGGTCTCCTTGTCCTCGGACACGTAGGAGTGGACCCACGTGACGCCGTCGGCGGCGTTGCGCTCGACCACGCCGAGGCATGCGGCCGCCCCCGCGTCGTCGGTCGGGATGTTCAGGCCGTCTGGGAAGGTCCTGCGGACCAGATATCTGGGCATGCTCGGACGATGTCAGCGGGCAGCGGGACCCGCATCGGCGACTCTGCCCATCTTTGCGATGGCGCGGGCGCGCGTGGGTACGTCGAGCTTGCGCAGGATCGCCGACACGTGGTGGTCGACCGTCCGGCGGGAGACCACGAGCCGCTCGGCGATCTCCGCGTTGCTGAGCCCCTCGGCCACCAAGTCGAGCACCTCGACTTCGCGCGCCGTGAGCCCGGCGGGATGCTCGCGCGTGGCC
>JBKOYW010000483.1:0-2882 GCA_046744275.1 Actinomycetota bacterium | reverse complement strand
CCTCGAGCAGCTCGCTGACGTGATTCTGGAAGGCCATATGCGCCTCCACGTCCTCGGGGGCCCACTGGTCGATCGGGGGCACGGGACGGTGCGGCTCCGGGCCGCCGCGGTAGTGCTTGAGCAGCAGGTACTTCGGCATCGAGGTCTCCTGGTGTCGTGGGCCGCGCCTGTCGAGGCCCTTCACCTGGTGAGCGGAGCCGGCCGGCGGTTCTCGACATGGAATCACTCATTCAGCTCCCAGATCGTCGCGTAGCGGGAACCCCTTGCAGGCGTTGTGCCTGAAGATCGTCCCTCTTGACGGCCGGGGCGGTGCGACGGGCGCGGCGGTCCTGGGTGGCGCTGGCCTATATCGGTCGCACACCGGGGCGTCCGGCGTCGAGCGCGAAGGAAGCTTGCGTCGCCACGCTTGGTTGCGGGACGGTCGGATCGTCGATGACCCGCAGGCGCGCGATCGATCGCTGCTCGGTGACGTCGACGACGATGTAGCCCCGGCGGCGGCTGTCTCCGTGTTTGATGTGGGGGTTGTCGCGCAGGATGGTGTCGACCGCGCTCTGCGGGCGTCCTTGCGAGGTGATCGATGTGCCGCAGAGCTCGGTCGCGTCGGGCTGGGCGTGGTCGTCGTCGAAGTCGAGTTTGAGGTCGGCGACGAAGTTGACGTGGGTGTCGCCGCTGAGGATCACGCAGCTGCGTACGCCGTTGTCGCGGAGGAACCGCATCAACGCGCGCCGAGGCACCGGGTATCCGTCCCACGCGTCCGTCCAGACCCGACGGCGGCTGTTGACGACGACGCTCGCCCTGGCCATCTGCGTCGCCTGCGCGATCATGTTCCAGCGTTCGGGCACGGCCCGCAGGCCCGTCCTGAGCCAGCGGATCTGCGGTCTGCCGAGCATGGTGCGACCGGGCTCGACGAGCTCGGGGCAGGCCTCGTCGACGACGTTGGCTCCCCCACGCCCAGGCGGCGGGCACGCCTGCGGTGTCCGGTACTGGCGACCGTCGAGCACGTGAAAGCGGGCCAGCCTGCCCCAGTCATAGCGGCCGTACAGGCGCGGGCCCGAGAAGTCGACAGTGGCGGGCGCGCGCAGCGGCATGTGCTCGAAGTACGCCTGATAGGCGGCGGCGCGACGCTGCAGGAAGTGCGCGCCCAGATGCTCGGACTGGCCGTCGGCGTAGTCGTTGTCGACTTCGTGGTCGTCCCAGGTCACCAGCCATGGGACGGATGCGTGCAGCCGCTGCAGATCGGGGTCGGTCTTGTACTGCGCGTGCCGGTTGCGGTACTCGGTGAGCGTTGTGACCTCGTCCCCGATGTGCTGGCGGACACGACCGGGCCGCGCCGGGCCTTCGTAGAGGTAGTCGCCGAGGAAGAGCATGAGGTCGGCGTCCTCGGCCAGCAGGTGCCGGTACGCCCCGAAGTAGCCGATCTCGAAGTGCTGGCACGACGCGAAGCCGAAGCGCAGCTGCGCTGGTGCTGCGTCGGCGGCGGGAGCCGTGCGCGTGCGACCGATCGGGCTCACGGCCCCTTCGGCCCGGAACCGGTAGAAGTACCAGCGCCCCGGTTCCAGCCGCCGGACGTCGACGTGGACGCTGTGCGCTCGGGCCGGCACCGCGTCCACGCGCCCCCGCCGCACGATCCGGCGAAACCCCTCATCAGCAGCAACCTCCCATGAGACCGGCACCGTGCGGTTCCCGACTCCGCCGCCGTCCAACGGTCGCGGTGCCAAGCGCGTCCAGATCACCACCGCGGTCGCCAGCGGCGCGCCCGACGCGATCCCGAGCGTGAACGGATCCTGGGCAAACCGAGGCAGCCCGATGCCGCGCGACCCAGCCCGACTCATCACATGCTTCCTCCTGAACGGTGGAGCGACGCTAACAGCCACGAACGCTCCCGCGTACACGAGCCGCGCTTGACCCCGGGCTCGACCTCGCATGTGCCTTGCGCGCCTTCCGGTGCGCGTCGCAGCGCCGACGCATCGCCGTGCCCGCACGCAGGAGCCGCTAACCGGGAAACGATACGACGAAGGGCTCATCGCCGCACGCGGCCTCGCCGGAGGACCTCCAGCGTCGCCGCCCCTGGTTGGGTGGTTTCGATCACGGCCGTCACGGCGCCGCGGCGCGGACGCGTGCTCCGCAGCGCGGCGAGCGTCCACGGCGTGGGTCCGCGGGGCAGGTAGCGCAGCACATTCCCGTCGGTGGCGAGCAGCCCGCCCGCCGGATCGACCGCTAGGCGCTTGCCGTACGTCGAACGGCCCGCGAAGTCGAAAGTCCCCGTTGGGCGCGCGGGCCGCAGGTAGGGGACGATGCTCCGCGATCCCAGCCGCATTCGATACAGGCGCCCGTCGAACTGGGCCAACACGACCGTTGCGTCGGCCAAGACCGCAATGTCATCCACCAGCCCTCGCGCGACGGTCTCGACCGTCCCGTCCGACCGCAGCAGTCGCAGCCGTCCGCCCGCCCTCGGCGGATCCAGGCGCCAGCGGACGCCGGCGAGGAGCACCGCGCGCGCCACGGCACGGCTGCGCCGAACCGATAGACGGACGGAACTGGCCATCATGTCTACGGGCCGGTCGCGGGATGGGGAGATGCAGGCATGGCAGCCGCGGTCCCCAGTCACCGCCACTTTCCACGCGCGAGCATGCCCGTGTCAACCCCGCTCCGCGCAACCCCCTCCATCGAGTGCCGCCTGGCCACGGCTGCGTCCGACCCATCGAGTCGTAGTGGGTGGCGCCCGTTGCCGACTATCGCTATCGCCTGGTGCGCCGAGACTGCTCCGGCGCCATGAGGAAAGGGAGGACCACATGACGTAGGAGCGACAAGTTCAGGGCGGCCTGCCGGTGCGAGTCCGGTCCGGGGAGATGCCTGGGTCCCCGGTAGCGATGCCCCCGTGC
>JBKOYW010000425.1:0-6829 GCA_046744275.1 Actinomycetota bacterium | reverse complement strand
TCACCCAGCACATCGGCGCCTACCAGGTCCACCACGGCGACAAGATCATCACCTTCCTCGACACGCCGGGCCACGAGGCGTTCACCGCCATGCGAGCGCGCGGCGCGCAGTCGACCGACATCGCGGTGATCGTGGTGGCGGCCGACGACGGCGTGAAGCCGCAGACGCGTGAGGCGGTCGACCACGCCAAGGCGGCCGAGGTGCCGATCCTCGTCGCGGTCAACAAGATCGACAAGGAAGGCGCGCAGCCTGACCGCGTCCGCACCGAGATGACGCAGCTCGGCCTCCAGCCGGAGGAATGGGGCGGCGAGACGATGTTCGTCGACGTCTCGGCCAAGACGCACGAGAACCTCGAGGACCTGCTCGAGTCGATCCTGCTGCTGGCCGAGATCGAGGAGCTCAAGGCCAACCCGGACGCCGAGGCCTCCGGCGTGGTGATCGAGTCGCGCCTCGACCCGGGCCGAGGGGCCGTCGTGACCGTGCTCGTGCAGCGCGGGACGATGACGGTCGGCGACGCGCTGGTGGCCGGCGCCCACTGGGGGCGCGTGCGAGCGATGCACGACTACATCGGCAACCGCGTCAAGGAGGCCGGCCCGTCCGAGCCCGTCGAGGTGCTGGGGTTCGACTCCGTGCCCGAGGCCGGCGAGTTCGTCCGCGTGGTCGAGAACGACCGCCGCGCCCGCGCGCTCGCCAACGAGCGCGCGACCCGGCTCAAGCTCGAGCAGCAGGCCCGCCGCGGCGGCCGCAAGGTGTCGCTCGAGAGCATCTTCGACCAGCAGCGCGACCGCGAGGTCATGGAGCTCAACCTCGTGCTCAAGGCCGACGTCTCCGGCTCGCTGGAGGCCTTCGAGGACGAGATCGCCAAGCTGCCGCAGGCCGACGTAGAGGTCAACATCGTGCGCTCGGGCGTCGGTGGTATCACGGAGTCCGACGTCAACCTGGCCGCGGCGTCCGACGCCGTGATCATCGGCTTCAACGTGCGCCCGGTCGGCGACGCCGCCCAGGTGGCCGACCGCGAGGGCGTCGAGATCCGCACCTACTCGGTGATCTACCGCGCCTTCGAGGACCTGCGCGACGCCATGCAGGGCATGCTCGCGCCCGAGGAGGTCGAGGAGACGGTCGGCGAGGTCGAGATCCGGCAGATCTTCCGCGCCTCGCGGGTCGGCACGATCGCCGGCTCGTACGTGACCGATGGCAAGGTCACGCGCGGCGCCAAGGTCCGCCTGGTGCGCGACGGAGCGGTCGTCTACGACGGCACCATCGCGTCGCTGCGGCGCCTGCAGGACGATGTCCGCGAGGTCGCGGCCGGGTTTGAGTGCGGCATCGTGCTCCAGAACTACTCGGACATCAAGGAAGGCGACCAGCTCGAGGTCTACGAGACCCGGCAGGTCGAGCGGACCTTGTCCTAGGTAGGGATACCTCCGCGGGGCATCCAGCCCTGCGATCTGATGATGAAGCTCAGCCTCCGGCCTCGCGTAACCGCTCGCGTCGCTCGCTCCTGATGAGCGAACCCGCGTTCGTCGTGTTCATGCGCGTCCACCTGCACTTCCCGGAGGTCGGCTCGCTCAAGGGCAAGCGGGCCGAGCTCAACCGCGTCAAGGCCCATCTGCGCGAGCGCTGCGGCGCCACGGTGGCCGAGGTCGCCCATCAGGACACCTGGCAGCGCTCGACGCTGGCGGTGGCCGTGGTGGGCGGCTCGCCCGGCCGGTGCGCCGAGGCGGCGGACAACGTTCAACGGATGTTGGATGCCCGGTTTCCGCAGGGCGTGCGGGTCGAGCGCCGCGTGGCGTCATGGGACGACCTGGAGTCACTACGATGACCGGCGGCCGGATGCGCCGCGTCGATGAGGCCATGAGGGAGGTCCTCTCCGGCGCGATCACGTCCGAGCTGAAGGATCCACGGGTCGGATTCGTCACGGTGACATCAGTCGATACCAGTCCAGACCTGCGCCAAGCGCGGGTGTACGTGTCCGTCCTGGGCACCGATGCGGTGCGCCGCCGCTCGCTCGACGGGCTGCGGTCGGCCCACGGCTTCCTCCAGCGGCGGGTGGCGGACGAGCTCCACCTCAAGCACACGCCGACGCTCGACTTCGTCTACGACGACACCCTCGACCGGGCGGAGCGGATCGAGGAGCTGATCGAGCGCGAGGCCGAGGACTGAGACGTGTCCGACAACGGCGCGAAGCCCACTCGCGAGCAGGCGCTCGCGACCCTGCGCGATCACGACAAGTTCCTGCTGACCACGCACGAGCGCCCGGACGGCGACGCCGTCGGCTCGCTGGCGGCGATGCAGCAGGTGCTGACCGCGCTCGGCAAGGACGCGGTGGCGTTCCTGACCGCTGACGAGTTCCCGCTCCCGTACGAGTACCGCTTCATCCACCTCGACGGGCTCGTCACCGAGCCGCCCGAGGACCTCTCGGAGCGGGTGATGGTCTTCCTGGACTGCGGCAACATCGACCGCACGCCCGCCGCGGCGCTGGACCGCGAGGCCCGCTGCATCCTCAACGTCGACCACCATCACGACAACACGCGCTTCGGGACGCTCAACCACGTCGACCCGCACGCGTCGTGCACCGCCGAGATGGTGTGGGACCTGGCCAAGGGCCTCGGGGTCGAGGTGACGCAGCCGATCGCCGAGGCCCTGTACGTGGGCGTGGTGACCGACACCGGCCGCTTCATGTACGAGAACACCGGCTCGCGCGCGCACGAGATGGCGGCCGAGCTGATCGACGGCGGGATCGACGTGCACGCGATCTACCGCCGCCTCTACGAGGGGATCCCGCAGGGCAAGCTCGAGCTGCTGGCGCGCGGGCTCTCGAACGTCCAGCGCTACGACGGCGGCCTGCTGACCGTGACCCATCTGACGCTCGAGGACTACCAGTCGACCGGCGCCGACGAGAGCTACTCCGAGGGCGTCGTCGACCACCTCCGATCGGTCGAGGGGACCGCGGTGGCCGGGCTCGTGCGCGACCTGCTGGGCGACGGCGCCACGCCCAAGCGCAAGGTGTCGCTGCGCGCCACCGACGACCGCGTCGACGTCTCCCGGATCGCGCGCGCCCAGGGCGGTGGCGGCCACCGCCGCGCGGCCGGCTTCTCGACCGACCTGGACTTCCCGGAGCTGGTCGAGTTCCTGCGCGGCGCGCTGTCGGAACAGCTTTGACGGACGGCGTCATCCTCGTCGACAAGCCCGCCGGCGTCACCTCGCACGACGTGGTGGCGGGGCAGCGGCGGAGGCTCGGTCGCGGGGTCAAGGTCGGCCATGCCGGCACGCTCGACCCGTTCGCGACCGGGCTGCTGCTCGTGCTGGTCGGCCGCGCGACGCGCGTGCAGCGGTTCCTGATGGCGCTCCCGAAGCGATACGTGACGGTGGCGCGGCTCGGCTGGACCTCGACGACCGGCGATCCCGAGGGCGAGATCGCGCCCGGCCGGACCCCGCCCGAGCCGCTGCGGCTGCCGACCGGCACGCTCCGCCAGCGGCCGCCCGCCTACTCGGCGGTCAAGGTCGGAGGCGAGCGCGCGTACGCGCTCGCGCGCCGCGGCGAGGAGGTCGAGATCCCGGAGCGCGAGGTGCAGGTGTCGCGCTTCGAGGAGGTCTGGCGCGACGGCGAGCGGGCGGGGTTCGAGATCGACTGCTCGTCCGGGACCTACGTGCGCTCGCTGATCGCCGACCTCGGCGACGCGTACTGCCTGGAGCTGCGCCGGACGGCGATCGGGCCGTTCGACGTGGACGACGCCGACCCCGAGCGGGTGGTCGCCCTCGATGACGCGCTCGCGTTCCTGCCGGCCGTCGAGCTGGCGGGCGATGCCGCGCGACTCGCCGGGCACGGGCGGGCCGTCGAAGCCGCGGCCGACGGGATCGTGCGGCTGCGCGACGCCGACGGCCTGATCGCGCTCGCCGAGCCCCGTCCGGACGGCACGCTGAAGCCCGTCGTAGGCTTCCGCGGCTGATGGACATCACCTGGCTCCCCGACGCTGCCAAGCGTCCGCGTGATCTCGCCGTCGGCGAGTTCGACGGCGTCCACCTCGGCCACCGCGAGGTGATCCGCGGCGCCGACACCGTGCTGACCTTCGAACCGCACCCGCGCACCGTGGTGGCGCCGGACTCGGCGCCCAAGCTGCTGATGTCGCTCGAGATCAAAGCCGACCTGATCGCCGAGCTGGGCGTCACAGAGCTCGTGGTGATCCCGTTCGACGGCTCGTTCGCCGCCCAGTCGGCGCAGGAGTTCATCGACCACGTGCTGCTCGGGCAGCTCGGCGCCGAGCGGGTGTCGGTGGGGGAGAACTTCCGCTTCGGCCACCGCGCCCGCGGCGACGCCGCGCTGCTGCGCGAGCAGGACGCGTTCGAGACGCGCGTGGTGGAGCTGGTCGAGCTCGACGGCGAGATCATCTCCTCGACCCACATCCGCGGCCTCGTCTCCGCCGGCGACGTCGCCGCGGCTGCGCGCTTCCTCGGCGCGCCGTTCCAGCTGCGCGGCACGGTCGCGCACGGCGACAAGCGCGGGCACACGCTCGGCTTCCCGACCGCCAACCTGGTGCCGGACCCGCGGCTCGTGGTCCCCGACCACGGGATCTACGCGTGCCGGGCCGAAGTCGACGGCGAGACGCACGTGGCGGCGGTCAACGTCGGCATCCGGCCGACCTTCAAGACCGGCCGCGGGCTGCTGGTCGAGGCCTTCCTGCTCGACTTCGAGGGCGACATCTACGGCCGCGAGCTGCGGCTGGACTTCCTCGAGCGCCTGCGCGGCGAGAAGCGGTTCGACAGCGTGGAGGCGCTGGTCGAGCAGATGGGCGCCGACGTGCAGGAAACCCGCCGCATCGCCGGGTAAACGAAGGTACGAGCCTACTCGACCGTTCTTCGGGTATTCGCCCCATCAACAATGCGAGTTGTCGTAGCCCACGGGCGGGCGGGGGAGCGACGCCGTTTCCAGCGAGTTCTGGCCAACGCCGGGCACGAGGTGACGGAGTGCGATTGCGCCGGCGACGCCCTCGACCGCTGCCGCGAATGGCGGCCGGACGTCGCGGTCGTGGACGCCGAGGCGGGCGACGGGCTTCTGGAGCAGATCAAGCGCGACGCGGAGGCCTTCCGCACCGCGGTCCTGCTCGTGGAGCCGGGCGAGCCGCCGCTCGAGCGCGCCGCCGAGGCGATCGCGAACGGCGCGCAGGACATCCTCGTCGAGCCGGTGCGCGACGCCGAGCTCGTGATACGCGTGCAGGCCGCCGGGCGCACGAAGGGGCTCCAGGAGGAGATCGTCGCCCAGGCGGAGCGGCTCGAGGCGCTGCTGTTCGAGGACCCGCTGACCGGGCTCGCCAACCGCCGCTTCATCCTCACCCAGCTCGGCGGCCTGCTCAGCGGCGCCCGCCGCCACCACCGGCCGCTCACCGTCGCCGTCATCGACGTCGACCACTTCAAGGCGGTCAACGACTCGCGCGGGCACGCCGAGGGCGACCGCGTCCTAGCGGCCGTCGCCCACGCGCTGCGCGACCACCTGCGCGCCGAGGATCAGCTCGGGCGGCTCGGCGGCGAGGAGTTCCTCGCGCTGCTGCCCGACGCCGACGCGAGCGCGGGCGCGGCGGCCGCCGAGAAGCTGCGCGCCAGCGTGGAGGAGGTGGGCGTCACCGTCAGCATCGGCTGGGCGGCGTGGGAGGGGGAGTCGGCCGACGAGCTGCTCGGCCGCGCGGACGATGCGCTGTATGCCGCCAAGGCGCGCGGGCGCGACTGCACGGTGGGCGCTCCTGCTACCCTGCCTCGCCGCAGATGACCGCGATCACCGCAGAGGACAAGCACGAGCTCGTCCAGAAGTTCGGCAAGGACGAGAACGACACCGGAGCCACCGAGGTGCAGATCGCGCTGCTCACCGCGCGCATCAACCACCTCACCGAGCACCTGCGCGAGCACAAGCACGACCACCACTCGCGCCGCGGCCTGCTGATGCTCGTCGGCCGCCGCCGCCGGTTCCTCAACTACCTTCAGAAGAAGGACCTCGAGGGCTACCGCTCGCTGATCCGCGAGCTCGGCCTGCGCCGCTAGGAACCTCCGGTGGCGATCGCCGCTGGCGAGCCGGCGCCGGAGTTCTCGCTCGCTCGTCGCGAGGACGGGCCGTTCACCCGCGAGAACCTGCTCGGCCACACGACCGTCCTGGTCTTCTACCCGTTCGCCTTCTCGCCGGTCTGCACCGACCAGCTCAGCCTCTACGACGAGCTCAAGGACGAGTTCGACGCCCGCGGCGTGACGCTCTACGGCGTCTCGTGCGACGCCGTGTACTCGCAGACGGCGTTCCGTGAGCATCTCGGCGTGAGCATCGAGCAGCTCTCCGACTTCGAGCCCAAGGGCGCCGCCTGCCGCGCGTTCGACGTACTGCACCCCGGCGGCTTCCCGCAGCGCGCGCTCGTGCTCATCGGTCCCGACGGCATCGTCAAGTGGAGCTACCAGGCGGCCAAGACGAGCGAGCTGCCCGGCGCCAACCTGATCTTCGACGCGCTCTGACCGACCTCCGTTCCGCACCGCTGCCGCCGGTCGGCCCCGAGGATCACGTCCGGGGCCCGGAAGGCGCGCAGCTGATCGTGGTCTACGGCGATTACGAGTGCCCGTTCTGCGCCGCGCTCGAGGTGCGCATCCGCGGGCTGCCGGTCCGCGTCGTGTTCCGGCACTTCCCGGTCCGCGGCAGCCATCCGCGCGCGCAGGCGGCGGCCTACGCCGCCGAGGCGGCGGGCGCCCAGGGAGCGTTCTGGGAGATGCACGACTCGCTGTTCGATGACCAGGGCCGGCTCGAGGACCCGCACCTGTGGGCCCGCGCCGAGCGGCTCGGGCTCGACCTCGAGCGGTTCGAGAC
>JBKOYW010000411.1:0-33728 GCA_046744275.1 Actinomycetota bacterium | reverse complement strand
GGTCGGTGTGGGAGAGGAAGCCTGCGTAGACCTCGGCCATACGGCTGAAGAGCTTCTTCTCGTCCTCGGATAGGGACTCCCACGGTCGGACGACGTCGACGGCGTTCCACGGCTTGCCGTCGACGCTCATCTCGTCGACGTACGGGTTGAGCGGCGTCAGCTCCGCGTCTTCGGGGAAGATCCCGAGCTTCTTCTGCCGCTCGAACACGAGCTCGCGGTACGCCTCGTAGCCCATGTCGAAGCGGCCCTTGTACTTGTCGATCCACTCCCTCGGCGCGTGATGCGGCGCATGCGTGGCGCCGGGGCAGAAGTACATGAAGAACGGCTTGTCGGGAGCGATGACCTTCGCGTCCTTGATGAACTCGATCGCCTTGTCCGTCAGGTCGGTCGTGAGGTGGTAGCCCTCCTCGGGTGTCGCCGGCTGATCGACGGGGTGGTTGTCGTAGACGAGGTCGGGATACCACTGGTTCGTCTCGCCGCCGAGGAACCCGTAGTAGCGCTCGAAGCCGCGCCCGATCGGCCAGTTGCGCTTCGTCGAGGCCAGGTTCGTCTCGTCGGACGGGCAGAGGTGCCACTTGCCGAGCATGTACGTGTTCCAGCCTCGCTCGCCGAGCACCTCGGCGATCGTGGCGCACTCGAACGGGATGTGGCCGTTCGAGTTCGGGAAGCCGGTCGTCGCCTCGGCGATGCAGGCCATGCCGTTCGTCGTGTGATTGCGTCCGGTCAGCAGCGACGAGCGCGTCGGCGAGCACAGCGCCGTCGTGTGCCAGTTCGTGTACGTCAGCCCGCGCTCGGCGAGCCGGTTGATGTTCGGCGTCTCGATCAGACCGCCCCACGGCTCCATCGCCGAGTAGCCGACGTCGTCGAGCACGATGTAGAGGACGCTCGGCGCCCCCGCAGGAGCTACCGGCTGAAGGTACGGCTCCCAGTCGGGAGTCGAGTCGCGATCATCGAGGTTGATCTTCCCGCGGAATGGCGTGCTCATGCGGCCGACGATCACGCACGCTCGGCTCGTCGAGGTCATCCCGATCGGGTGGTGTCGACGCCGAGCGCGACGGCCACGGAACCGCGCCGGAGACGGTCGTCCCGCGGCCTGGCGCCGACAGGACGTCGACGCGCCCTCCGACGGTGTCGACGCGGTCGTGGACGCTGGCCAGGCCTGCTCCCGGCGTCGTCGTACGCGGGTCGAAGCCGCAGCCGGTGTCCTCGACGCTGAACAGCAGCTCGTCCTCGTCGCGCCGCAGCCGCACCGTGACCGTCGCGTCGGCGCCGGCGTGCTTCGCCGCGTTCTGGATCGACTCGAGGCAGCACAGATACACCGCCCGCTCGATGTGGGGCGCGCTCAACCCGATCTCGCCGGCCACGACGTTCACCGGGATGGCGCTGTGCGCGCCCTCGACTCTCAGGGCGGCGGCGAGTCCGTGCGTCGAGAGCATCGGCGGCGACAGCCCGTGCGCGATGCGGCGCAGGTCGTCGCCGACGGCTTCGGCCTCGTCGACGAGCTCCCCGAGGGCCGCGGCCAGCTCGGGCGCCGTCTTCCCGCTCCGTTCCTGCGCAAGGTGCAGCCCGACCCGCAGCGCGAAGATGCGGTTCTGCGCGCTGTCGTGGAGCTCGCCCTCGAGCCGGCGGCGCTCCCGCTCGCGCGCCGCGGCGATGCGCGCGCGAGATTCCGACAGCTCCTGCGCCGCGCGCCGGCGCTCGGTGACGATCGCCGCCAGGCACAGCGTCGTCAGGGCCGCGAAGATGATGTAGAGCTGAACGTTGAGCGCGCTCTCACTCGGTGCCAGCTCGACGAACGGCCCGAGCGCGTTCGATGTCGCCCACACGGCCGCCGCGACCGCCACCGCGACCGCGAGCGTCGCGCCCTGCGGGCCGAAGCGCAGGGCCGCCCAGATCAACGCCGGGAACACCAGGTAGGTCAGCGGCTCCTGCGCGGAGAGCGCGACCGCGCTCAGCGCGGCGACGGCACCGATCATCAGCGCGCCCTCCAACGCGCCGCGGCCGCGCCACACCGGCGCGGGCGGCTGCGCCCACGCAAGCGCAAGGGGGACGACGACCAATCCGCCCGCGACGCCTCCCAGCCACCAGCTGCGCCAGAACACGCTCATCTCCGAGCCGTCGATGACCCCGCCGGCCAGGAGGGCGAGCATCGCGACGCTCGCGCTGATCGCCTCCCCGGTCCCGACCGCCACCAGAACGGCGCCGACGTGGGCAAGTCGGTCCATCGCGGCCCGCGAGCCGACCAGCCACCGAAGGATGATCACCGCCACGAGCGCCCTCGCGATGTTGCCCGCGGATTCCGCGAGCGCGGTGCCGATGGGCAGCAGCGTCCACTCGCGCGAGAGCAGATCCCCGAGCACGACGCCGGGCCACCAGCGGAGGCCGCCGAGGTAGAGCACCGCGATCCCCAGGCCGGTGGCCGGCCAGAATGCCCCCGCGGGACCCGTGAGCAGCAACGCCTCGCCGCCCTGCGCGAAGACGTCGTAGCCGACCGCGACCAGGGCTACGCCGCCGACATAGCGGACCGAATGCGCGGAGAACACCGAGCGCGGGCGCCCGGCATCCCGCGCGACGCGAAGGTGTACGCCGACGCTCATGGGGCCTCTTCAAGCGACAGTACTGCGGGGCCGGGCGACCCGGCATCACCCGCGGAGGGTGAAACCGCAAGACCGGTGCGACCCGTGGAGTAGAGTCGGGGAGGATGAACGTGCGCGTCGTCGTCGCCGATGACAACCTGATCGCGCGTCACGGGATCCTGCAACTCCTCGCGGGCGAGCCCGAGTTCGAGGTCGTCGCAGCCTGCGACGACCTTCCGGGCGTCCTGGAGGCGGTCGACCGCGAGGCGCCCGACGTCGTCGTGACCGACATCCGCATGCCGCCCTCATACTCCGACGAGGGGATCCGTGCCGCCAACCGGTTGCGACAGACGCACCCCGATGTGGGCGTCGTCGTGCTCAGCCAGTACGACGAGCCTGTGTACGCGCTCTCGTTGCTCGAATCGGGCTCGGATCGTCGCGGCTACCTGCTCAAGCAGCGCCTCCACGATCCGGCCGAGTTGCGCGACGCGATCCAGGCGGTCGTGCGGGGCGGCGCGGTCATCGATCCGAGCCTGGTGGACGCGCTCGTCAAGGGCAAGGCTGCGATCGCGCGCTCGGCCCTCGCCGAGCTGTCCCCGCGCGAGCGCCAGGTGCTGGCCGAGATCGCGCAGGGGAAGAGCAACACGGCGATCGCCGAGTCGCTCGTGCTCTCGAAGCGTGCCGTCGAGAAGCACATCAACTCGATCTTCCTCAAGCTCGGGCTCGGCTTCGCGGACGACGTGAGCAAGCGCGTGAAGGCCGCGCTGATGTTCCTGTCGGAGTCGGAGTTGCCGTCGCCGGCCCGCGCGATGCACGACTGACCGCTCGCAGGCTCCAAGGCGGTAGGCCAACACCCCCGGTCCCGACACAGGCGGGCGTCATTGTCGGTCACGTGCCCGCATGCGACGTTTGCGCTTCCGGGATGAGAGCCACCACCGACCGCACCGTGCGCGTCCTCATGGTCGACGACCAGGCGGTTTCCCGCGCGGCTGCGCACGATGTGATCGCCGCGACGCCGGGGTTCGAGGCGCTGGCCGAGGCCGCCTCGGGAGGCGAGGCGCTGACGCTATCGGCGACGCTCGAGCCCGACCTGGTCCTGATCGACGTGCGGATGCCGGGGATGGACGGCATCGAGACCGCGCGGCGCCTGTGCGATGCCCACCCGCAGGCGGTTGTCGTGCTGATCTCGCACGAGGACCCGGTCGACGTCGACGCGCTGTCAGGCGGCTCCGGCGCGGCCGCAGCGCTGCGCAAGCAGGACTTCTGCCCGGCGACGCTGCGGCAGCTGTGGGACACGTACCGGCGGAGCTGAGGCTCATCCGATCGGGATGAGCATGGCCGCAACGGCGGCGGCGAGCATCCGCGCCATGGCATCGTCCAGAGCCCGATCCGACGCGTTCTCGCCCTCCCGGGCCGTCGAGCTCGTGATCGTCGTCTCGCTGTTCTTCTGGCCGCGGCTCTTCATCTTGGGGTTCGTGATCTTCAGCCGGCAGATCGGCGAGGCGTTCTCGAGCTGGGTCATCTGGTTCGCCGGCTTCTTCATCCTGCCGTGGACGACGATCACCTACGCGATGATGTGGGGGATCTACTCCGACCGCGTGTTCGGGGTCGAGTGGGTCTTCGTCGGCCTGGCCTTCCTGCTTGATCTCGTCACCTGGTCGACCCTGCGCGACCGGTGAGGCTCACCCCTGAAGGAGGTTCATGATGCGAGGTACCGGTCGGGTCGTGTTCGCAGCGACGCTGCTGCTGCTCGTAGGCATTCTCAACATCATCTACGGGATCGGCGCCCTGGACGGGGCGAACGTCTTCGTCGACGACCGGAGGTACGTGCTCGACGACCTCAACACACTGGGCTGGGTACTGATCGTCCTCGGGCTGATCCAGCTCGCCGGCGGTCTTTCGCTGATGGCCGGCAACGTGTTCGGCCGGTTCATCGGGATCCTCGGAGCGAGCCTCGGTGCGATAGGAGCCCTGCTGTCGATCGGCGGCTCCTACCCGTGGTGGTCGCTGGCCATCTTCTTCCTGTGCATCTACGTCATCCACGGCATCTTCATCTACGGCGACGATCAGACGGCGGCGAGCGCCTGATCGCGCTCGGGCTGCCGCGTGTCCTCCGCCTGGTAGCGCTCGAGTAGCCGTGCCTCCTCGTCCCTCGAGGGGAAGAGGAACGCCACGAGAGCGGCGCCGAGCAGCACGGCAATGATGCCGGCGGTGTACGCCCAGTCCGCGCCGTCGAGGAAGGACTGCTTTGCGGCGGCCGTGATCTGGCTCGTGTACTGCGGGAACTGCTGCGCGACGGACTCGGCGCCGGCGAACGACTTCGTGAGCTGGTTCTGGACGCTCTCGTTGACCTGCTGGTTGTTCGGCGCGCCGGCGACCGCCGCGGCGGCGGCCACGGCGTAGCCGGCCGTGAGCAGGGCGCCGAAGATCGACTGCATGATCGCGCCGCCGAGGTCGCGCTGCAGGTCGGCGGTGCCCGACGCCATCCCCGCCCGCCGCACGGGCACCGAGCCCGTCAGCGAGTGCGACGCGGGCGTGCCGGCGAACCCCACGCCGATCCCGATGAAGACGTAGGCGATGCCGATCTTCCAGTAAGGGCTGCCCTCCTTCCAGAGCAGCAGCATCGTGCCGAAGCCGAGCAGCAGGAACACGTAGCCGCACAGCAGCGTGAAGCGAGCGCCCCGCGCCTCGACGAGCTTGGCCGAGCGCGGGGCGACGAGCACCATGAACACGACGGCGGGCAGGAACGCCGCCCCCGCGCCGAGCGTCGAGTACCCGAGCACGTTCTGCAGGAACTGCTGGCTGATGAACGCGGCGCCCATCAGCGATCCGAACACGATGATCCCCGCGCATGCGGCGACCCAGAAGATCCGTCGCGACGCGACGTGCAGGTCGTACAGCGGGTTGCTCGCGTGGCGCTGGCGGATGACGAAGGCGATCAATCCGACAACCGCGATCGCCGCGAGCGCCAGCGTCAGGTCTCCCTTGTCGGGGACCGCGGCGAAGTTGATCGCGAGGATCAGGGCCGAGACGAGGGCCACCGAGAGCACTCCGCCGAGGCTGTCGACCGGGTCGGTGGTCTCGTTGACGTGGCCGGGCACGTACCGCATGGCCATCGGGAACGCGATCACCACCAGCGGCAACGTGATCACGAAGACCGACCCCCAGTCGAACTGCTCGAGCAGCGCGCCGGAGATCAGCGGGCCGAGAGACGCGATCGCCCCACCGACCGCCGACCACAGCGCGATCGCCTTCGTCCGGCCCGGGCCCGACCACAGCGCGGTGATCAGCGCGAGCGTCGTGGGGTACGCCATGCCTGCGGAGACACCGCCGAGGACGCGGGCTCCGAACAGCACGCCGTCGCTCGGGGCGAACGCCGCCAGCAGGCACGCCGGCACCGAGAGCGCGAGGCCGAGCAGCAGCATCAGCTTGCGCCCGTAGCGGTCGCCCAGGGCGCCGAGGTAGAGCACAGTGGCCGCCAGGCCGAGCGAGTAGCCGACCGCGATCAGGTCGAGCGTCGTCTGCGACGAGTCGAAGTGCCTGCCGATGTCGGGCAGGGCGACGTTGGCGACCGACAGGTTCAGGTTGGCGACGCCCGCGACGAGGATCAGCGCGACGAGCACCAGCGTGGCTCGGGGCGGGGCGGCCCGGGGTGGATCGGCGGACATGCACGTGACCCTCGCCGCGCCCGGCCCCGGCCGCATCATCCGATCCGCATGAGGCCGGGCTCCCTCCGGGACCGGACCATGGGGCCATGCGGAAGCTCAGACCCACGCTGCACTGGCGCGTGCGCCACGAGGGCCCCGACGGAGAGCGTGCCAACGGCGAGACCGAGTTCGTCGAGATCGACGCGCGCGAGCTGTCGGGGATCTTCGCGGCGCCGCCCTGGCTGCGCGACCTCGGCATCATGGCGTGGCTGCTCGTGGGCGTCGCGGGCATGCTCGTGGGGGCCGTCTGGCTGCTCTCGCTCACCCAGACGATCGTCACCCCGGTCGTCGCGGCGGCCATCCTCGCCTCGGTCCTGGCGCCGCTCGTGCGGCGACTTGCGCGGCACCGGGTGCCGCGCGGGGCCGGCACCGCGATCGTGCTGCTGCTCGTCGTGCTCGCGGGCATCGGGATCGCCCTGCTGGTCCTCAGCGGCATCTCCGCCCAGTCGGGCGAGATCAACTCCCAGCTCCAGAGCGCGGTGACCAAGGTCGAGGGCTGGCTGAAGGACCTCGGCGTGAGCTCGCAGACGGCCGCGCAGGCCAAGAGCGACGCGAGCGGCTCGGTCAGCAGCGCGTTCCACTTCCTGCTCCACGGCCTCGGCGCCGGGTTGAGTGAGCTGGCATCGCTCGCGGTGTTCGTCTCGTTCACCGTGCTCAGCCTCTTCTTCCTGCTCAAGGACGGGCCGGCGATCAGGAGCTGGCTCGAGCGTCACCTCGGCGTCCCGCAGCCGGTCGCCCGCACGATCAGCCGGCGCACCATCGGCTCGCTGCGCGGCTACTTCGCCGGCGTCACGGCGATCGCGGCGTTCAACGGCATCGTCATCGGGCTCGGCGCCCTGGTGCTGGGCGTCCCGCTCGCCGGCTCGATCGCGGTCGTGAACTTCGTCGCCGCATACATCCCCTACATCGGGGCGTGGACGGCGGGTGCGTTCACCGTCCTCGTCGCGCTCGGGGGCGGCGGCTCGTCGGAGGCGATCGCGATGGCCGTGATCGTGCTGCTCGCCAACGGCGCGCTGCAACAGCTCATCCAGCCGATCGCGTTCGGGGCCGCGCTCGGCATCCATCCGCTCGCCGTCCTCATCGTCACGATCGCTGGCGGCGCCCTGTTCGGGACCATCGGGCTGATCGTCGCCGCACCGCTCACGTCGGCCGCCGTGAAGATCTCGGCCGACCTCGCCCGCGCCCGCGCCGCCGAGGCCGAGGAGCAGCCCGCTCCGCCCGAGCCGTCCCCCGTGGCCGCCGCGCCGAGCTGACGTGCCATGTCGAGCGACGACGTCCTTCTCGGCCTCGGCCTCGTGCTCGGCCTCGCCGTCGCGGCGCAGCTCGTCGCGCGGCTGACGCGGCTTCCGGCGATCGTCGTCCTCCTCCCGGTCGGCTTCGTCGCCGGCATCGTGACCGACGATGTCCATCCGGACCGGCTGCTCGGTGACCTCTTCCAGCCGTTCGTGTCGATCGCCGTCGGGGTGATCCTGTTCGAGGCCGGCCTCCGGCTCTCATTCGGCGCGATCGCCCCCGATGCGCGCCGGCTCGTCGTCCGGCTCGTCGCCGTCGGCGCGCTCGTCACCTGGCTCGCGGTGTCGGCGGCGGCCGCGCTGCTGATCGGCGGGCTCGACAAGCGCGTCGCGCTGCTGATCGGGGCGATCCTCGTCGTCTCCGGCCCGACGGTCGTGCTACCGCTGCTCTCGTTCGTGCGTCCGCAGCACGAGGTCCGGTCACTGCTCACGTGGGAGGGCGTGCTCGTCGACCCGGTCGGCGCGCTGCTCGGCGTTCTGGTGTTCCATGCCGCCGCGACCGGGGAGGCGTGGCATCCAGGCGAGATGCTGCTGAGCATCGCCGTCGGGCTGCTGGTCGCGGTGGTGGGCGTCGTCGTGTTGCGGCTGCTGCTCGCCGAGGCGCAGCGCCGGGCGCCTCGCCAAGCGGTCCCGCTCACGCTCGCGACCGTGGTCGGCGCGCTGGTCGCCGCCGATCTGCTCCGCGAGGACGCCGGCTTCGTGGCCACGACCGCGATGGGCATGGCGCTCGCAAACCAGCGATCGATCGACGTCTCGCTGATGCTCGAGTTCCAGCAGACCCTGGTCCAGCTGCTGGTCGGGGTGCTGTTCGTCCTGATCGCGGCGTCGGTTTCGCCGGCTGACGTCGAGGCCGTGCTGCCCGAGGCGCTCGCCCTCGTCGCCGTCATGGCGCTCATCATCCGGCCCGTCGCGGTCGCGCTCTCGACGTGGGGCTCGTCCCTGTCGCTGCGTGAGCGCGGCTTCATCGCCTGGATGGCCCCGCGCGGGATCGTGGCCGGGGCCTCGGCGTCCGCGTTCGGGCTCCAGCTCTCACAGCAGGGCGTCGCCGGCGCCGACGCCGTCCTGCCCGTCGTTTTCGTCGCGATCTTCGGGACCGTCGTGCTGTACGGGCTGACGGCGGTGCCGGTCGCGCGCCGGCTCGGAGTGGCGGGCGCCGAGGGCATCACGGCGCTCGTCGTCGGCGGTCATGCCTGGGCGCTCGAGGTGGCCCGCGCCCTGCGCCGCGCAGGCGCAGGCGTGCGGATCTGGACCGGCGACGCCCACGAGCAGGCCGCGGCGCAGGCGGCGGGTCTGGAAGCCGACCGCGGGCGGATGATGGTCGACGCGGTGAACCGCGAGGCAGAGCTCGACGAGGTCACGGATGCCCTGCTGCTCACGTCGAGCGACGACTTCAACGCGCTCGCCGCCGCGGAGCTCCGGATCGAGCTGGGCCACGGGCACGTGCACCGGCTCGCGCCCGACCCGAACGCGCCGGTCCTCGTCCCGCCGCTGCACGAGCGGGACCTGCTGCTGAGCTACGACGAGATGAGCGACCAGTTCGCCGACGGCGCGCAGCTGGTGGCCGAGACGACCCGGGCCGGGACCATCAGGCTGTACTTCGTCCACGCGGACGGGTCTCGGACGCCGGCACAACAAGACGATCGCGCAGAACGTAGCGCGACCCGCGCTGATCGAGCCCGAACGCCGGTGCCTTAGGAGCCCGCGCTCCGGCGGACGGCGTCGTCAACCGTTCCGGCCGCGCGCGGTGTCGGGCTCGAGGTTTCCTCGATCAGGCTCCGTTGTGCGAGCGTGTAGAGCAACGCGATCGCCGGCACCACGAGCACGACGGCGACGCCGAACACGATCAGCACGGTCGTCAGGGTGGCGCTGGGCGCGGCGGCGTCGTCGATCGTGAGCTGCTGCGGCAGCAGGTACGGGTGCTGCGCGACGCCCCAGCCCCAGATGACGGCGGCGACGGCGCCAACGGCGAGGGGGCGCACGCCGCGCCGCGCCCCGCGACGGAGCAGGACGAGCGCCGCCAGTCCGCACAGCAGCGACACGATCACGAGCGGCAGTCCGTCGCCGGTCAGGCCGTCGTAGACGAAGCGCGCGTCCGCGCGCAGCGCAAAGATGCCGGCGATGGCGAGCGCACCGGCGGCGACCGCGGCCGTGAGCGCTCGGACGGTGAAGTAGCGCTCGAGGTCGGCGGCGCGGGCGCGCCGGGCGTCGCTGACGAGGAACACGGCCGCGAGGTACGCGGACGTGGCGACGAAGAGCGCGCCGATCACGAGCGAGAGCAGATTGAGCCAGCTGGTGACGGGATCGCCGGCGGCGTTGCCGACCGGCACCCGGCCGGACGCGACCGCCCCCACCACGGTCCCCATGAAGAACGGCGTGAGCAACGACGAGAGCCCGAAGATGCGCTCGGCGAGCTGTCGGCCTTTGAAGCGTCGCGCCGTCTTATGGAACGCGAATCCCGCGCCGCGCAGCACGATGCCGAGCGCGGCCAGGCTGAGCGGGATGAAGAGCGTCGAGAAGATCGCCTCGAACGCGCTCGAGAACCCGGTCCAGAGCACCACGAGGACGAAGATCAGCCAGACGTGGTTGGCCTCCCAGACGGGGCCGATCGCCCAGTCGATCAGCTCACGGGCGCGCTTGCCGCGACCGCCGCCGCCGGCAACCAGGCTCCAGAACCCGGCCCCGAAATCCGCGCCGCCGAACACCGCGTACGCGGTCACGCCGATCCACAGCACCCACGCGACGGCGTCGGCGCTGCTCACTGCGTCGCCTCAGACGCGGGCGGGACGGCGGGCGACGGCCCGTACGGCACGTCGGTGTCCTGCTCGTCCGCGGCGCGCCACCGTCGCGCCATCGCCCGCAGCGTGATCACGAGCGTCGCGGCCAGCAACGCGTACAGCAGCATGACCGCCGCGAACGTGACCCAGACGCCGTCCGCCTGCGTCACCGCGTCCTTCGTCCGCATCACGTTGTAGACGATCCACGGCTGCCGGCCGACCTCGGTGACGATCCAGCCGCACTCGAGCGCGACGACGGAGGCCACGCCTGAGATCGCGACGGCCCGCAGGAACCAGGGCGTTCCCGGGATGTCGCGCCTGCGCCACCAGGCGATGCCGAACCAGATCCCGAGCAGGATCAGCGCCACGCAGATGCCGACCATCGTGTCGAAGGCCCAGTGCAGCATCGTGTTGGCGGGTGGCCGGTCGTCGGGCGGGACGGTGTCCAGCCCCGTCACCTGCGTGTCGGTGCTGAACCCGACGAGGAACGAGTCGAAGCCGGGGATCCCGATCCCGCCCTTGACGCCGTCCGACGTGCAGCGACCGTAGATGTACTCGGTGACGTGGGTGGACGTCGTCTGCACGCACTCCATCGCGGCGAACTTGATCGGCTGGTCCTTGGCGATCGCGCGCGCGGCCGTGTCGCCGACCATGAACTGGATCGGCGTGACGACGCAGGCCACCGTGAGCGGGATCAGCAGTCCGAGCCGGTGGTAGCGGTCGCGGCGCCCGCGCAGCATCCCCACCGCGTACACACCCGCGACCAGGAAGCCCGTGACGAGGTAGGCGGCGAGGATCATGTGCGGGACCTCGTACGGGACCGCCGGGTTGAAGATCACCTTCAGCGGATCGACGTCCGTCACCTCGCCGTTCGTCATCGTGTAGCCCTGCGGCTGGTTCATCCACGAGTTGACGGCCACCACCGAGAACGCGCCGCCGATGCCGCAGAGCGGGATCGGGACCCCCGCCCAGAAGTGCGTCCAGGGAGCCAGGCGCGTCCAGCCGAAGATGTAGATCGCGACGAAGATCGCCTCGAGGAAGAAGAAGATCCCCTCGATCGCGAACAGGACGCCGAAGACCTGTCCGAAGGTGCCGGTGAACTCGGGCCACAGCAGCCCGAACTCGAACGAGAGCACCGTGCCGGTGACGGCGCCGACCGCGAACGTCACCGCCACGACCTTCGACCAGCGCCGGGCGAGCAGGAGCGCGTCGGCGTCGTTGCGGCGCAGGCCGCGGTAGTTCGCGATCAGCATGATCGCGGGAAACGCCACGCCCAGCGACGCGAGGATGATGTGAAACCCGAGCGTGAACGCCATCTGGCTCCGCGCCGCCGTCAGCGAGGCCAGCGGCAGCGCGATGACGACCAGATCGCTCACGATGGCCCGGCGGCGGCCGGCTCGGGGACGCGATCCTCCTCCCAGTCGATGCGGGCGGCGTCGGAGCGGTCGAGCACCATCGGCCCGCGCGTGCGCGAGAACGCGTCCCAGCCCCAGTCGAGGAAGCCCTCGACCCGGTTGCGCACTCCGGTCATCAGCGACGCGTGGACGCCCAGCCAGGCGGCGTGTGCGATCGCGCCGTGCAGCTCGTGGCGGTGCGCTCCCACCTCGGCGATCGCGGCGCCGCGCCCGATCATCGCCATGATGCCCTTGTCGTGGTAGTGGAACGGCTTGCGCTGCTTGCCGGCGAAGTCGGCGAGCAGGTTGTCGGCGGCCCACCTGCCGCTCTGCTGCGCCACCGAGCCGAGCTGGGGCAGGTGGTGGCCGTCCGGGCCCGGGATGTTGGCGAAATCGCCGACGGCGTACACGCCCGGCGCGCCGTCCACGGTGAGATCCGGCAGGACGTCCACCCGGCCGCCGGCGCCCTGCGCGAGGCCGATCGGGGCAGCCTTGATGCCGCCTCCCCAGACGACGCACCGGGTCGCGATCCTCGTCCCGTCCGACAGCGTCACGTGACCGGCCCCGATCTCCGACACCCTGACGCCGAGGTGCAGCTCGACGCCCTTCCGCTGCAGCACCTTGGCGACATAGTCGTGCGCCGTCTCCGAGAACGCGGAGAGCAGCACGTGACCGAGATCGACGAGGTGCACGCGTGCCGCCGAGACCGCGAGGTCGCGGTACTCGACGGTCATCGTGTCCCGGATCATGTCGCCGAGCGCCCCGGCCACCTCGACGCCGGTCGGGCCGCCGCCGACCACGACGAAGTTCAGCGCGCCCTGGTCGAGCAGCGAGGGGTCGCGGTCGGCGTCCTCGAACGCGCCGAGGATCCGCGAGCGCAGGCGGGTGGCATGGTCGAGGCTGTAGAGCGGGAAAGCGTGCTCTTCGGCGCCCGGCGTGCGAAAGAAGTTCGGCACCGAGCCCGTGGCCACCACCAGCGCGTCGCCCGCGTACGAACTCCCGTCGTTGTCGGTCACCGTTCGCGTGGCCGGGTCGACGGCGGCGACGTCGACGAGCTTGACGTCGACATTCGGGTGCTCGCGGAACAGCTTGCGCATCTGGAAGGCGACGTCGCTAGGGGCAAGCTGGGAGGTCGCGACCTGGTAGAGCAGCGGCTGGAACTGGTGGTAGTTGTGCCGGTCGATCAGCGTCACGCGCACGTGCTTGTGGTCCGCCAGGCGTCGCGCGCACCCGAGGCCCGCCATGCCTGCGCCCACGATCACGACGTGGCTCTGCCCGTTCGGCGCGCTCACGCGACCACCTCCCTTCCCGCCGTCGCGCCGAGCCGCTCGATGATCCGATCGCCCACGCGCAGGGCGTTGGCCATCGCCGTCAGCGCCGGGTTGACCGCACCGATGCTCGGGAAGAAGCTCGTGTCGACGACGTACAGGTTGTCGACCTCGTGGGCGCAGCAGTCGACGTCGAGCACCGACGTCGCGGGATCGGTACCGAACCGGCACGTGCCGGCCTGGTGCGCGCAACCCGCGACCGGGATGTCGTTCTTCAGATACGCGTGGCGCGGAACCAGGTGGTGGTGGTGCATGCCGAGGTGGCCGAGGATCGACCGCAGCTGGACGTACAGCTTCTGCTTGGGCACCTCGTTGTTGGGCGTGTACGAGAGCGCGACGCTCCCATCGGGGCGCAGCGTCACGCGGTTCTCGGGGCGCGGCAGGTCCTCGGTGGAGAGCCAGAAGTCGATCGCGTGGCGGGCGACCTGCTCGAGCGAGAACTCAGGAGCGAGCTTCGTCTCGACGGGCTTCTCGCCGCGGTACATCGGCGCCGACGACTTGCCGACCATCTGGATGTTGCCGAGCGGGTAGTCGACGTCGGGGCCATGGAAGTAGAAGTCGTTGAGCCCGAGCGTCTTCTGGAACACAGTCGGGTTCTCGTCCTTCGACAGCGCCAGGACGGCCTGACTGTTGTGGAACATGTAGTTGCGCCCGACCTGGTCCGAGCCGTTGGCGAGCCCGTTGGGGTGCCGGTCGCTCGCCGAGGCGAGCAGCAGCCGCGCCGAGTTCGTCGCGCCGCAGGACACCACCACGATGTCGCCGGTGTAGATCTCCTCGCCGTCCTCGCCTCGCACGACGACGCCCTTCACGGTGGTCCCGGCCGCGTCGGTCTCGAGCCGCAGAGCCTCGGCGTTGGTCAGCAGCGTCACGTTGTCGTGCTCGAGCGCCGGCCGCACGCCCAGCACCTCGGCGTCGGACTTGGCGTGCACGAGGCACGGGAAGCCGTCGCAGGTCGCGCAGCGCACGCACGTGCTGAACGGCGGGTTCGCGTCATCGCGCAGGACGCCGCACGGCGCGTGGAACGGCTCGTAGCCGGCGGCCGCCAGGTCGTCCGAGAGCTTCTGGATCCGCGGCTCGTGCACCAGCGCCGGGAACGGATATGGCGCGCTGGCGGGCGGGTCGGTCGGATCCTCGCCGCGCGCGCCGTGCACGCAGTACATCTGCTCGGCCGCGGTGTAGTACGGCTCCATCTCGTCGTAGCCGATCGGCCAGGCCGGCGACACGCCGTCGTGGTGCGCGAGCTCGCCGAAGTCCTCGTCGCGCAGGCGGTACAGCGCCGCGCCGTAGAGCTTCGTCGCGCCGCCGACGAAGTAGTGCACCTGCGGCTGGAACGGCCTGCCGTCGCCGTCGTACCAGGTGTCGGGCGACACGTAGCGGTTGTCGACGAACACGGCATGCGCGGACCAGTTCTCCGGCTCGCGCGGCAGCCAGTCGCCGCGCTCGAGCAGCAGGATGCGCTTGCCGGTCGGCGCGAGACGGCGCACGAGCGTTCCGCCGCCGGCGCCGCTGCCGATCACGATGACGTCGTAGTCGCTCATGACGTCAGCTCCGCCAGCCGCTCGGCGACGATGATCCGGGCGGCCGCTTGGATCAGCGCGAGGTGCGAGAACGCCTGCGGGAAGTTGCCGAGGTGGCGGGCGGTGTCGGTTTCGAACTCCTCCGCGTACAGCCCGAGCGGAGAGGCGATCCGCAGCAGGCGCTCCATCAGGTCCCTTGCCCGCTGGAGCTCGCCGATGACGGCGAGCGCCGTCACGAGCCAGAACGAGCAGATCAGGAACGTCCCCTCCTTGCCCGATAGGCCGTCGTCGGTCTCGTCGGTCTTGTAGCGCAGGACGAACCCGCGCTCGGTGAGCTCTCGCTCGATCGCGAGCACGCTCGCCTTCAGTCGCTCGTCGTCCGGCGGCAGGAAGCCGAAGCTGGCCGCCAGCAGCGTCGACGCATCGAGCGCATCGGTCGCGTAGTGCTGGCGCAGCACGCCGCGTCCGTCGATGCCGTGCTCGAGGATGTCGGCGCGGATCTCCTCCGCCGTCGCCCCCCACGCCGCCTGGCGCTCGGGGTCGCCGCGGATCCCGGCCAGCTTGGCGGCACGGTCGAGAGCCACCCAGCACATCAGCTTCGAGGAGACGTAGTGCTGCGGCTCGCCGCGCGCCTCCCAGATGCCCTGGTCGGGCTCGCGCCAGACGCGCGAGGCGCACTCGGCCTGGTTCTCCACGATCGGCCACAGCCGCCGTGGCAGCCGCTCGCTGCGGCGCGTGTGCAGCAGGACCGAGTCGAGCACCGCGCCGAAGACGTCGTTCTGCCGCTGGTCGAAGGCGCCGTTGCCGACCCGCACCGGGCGTGCGCCGGCGTAGCCGGAGAGATCGTCTCGCGTCGTCTCGGTGAGGTCGCGGCGCCCGTCGATCCCGTACATGATCTGGAGCGCTCCGTCCTCGTTGGCCTCGATGTCGGCGACGAACTGCATGAACTCGTCGGCCTCCCAGTCGAGGTTGAGCCAGTGCAGCGCCTGCAGCGTGAACGTCGAGTCGCGCATCCACGTGTAGCGGTAGTCCCAGTTGCGCTCGCCGCCGGGCGTCTCCGGCAACGAGGTGGTGAGCGCGGCGACCGTCGCCCCGGTCGGCATATACGTGAGCCCCTTGATCGCGAGCGCCGAGCGCAGGATCGGCTGGCGCCAGCGGTGGTCGGGGATCCGGGCGCGGCCGACCCATGACCGCCAGTAGCGTGCGGTGGCGTCGAGCCGCTCGGTGGCCTCCGTCGCGTCGGCCGGCGATGTCAGGCCCTCGGCCCACGACAGCGAGCAGAACAGCCGCTCGCCCTCGCGCAGCGTGTGGCGCGCGCGCGCACGGCCCGCCTCGATCCCGACCGCCATGTCCGTGCGCAGCCGGATCGTCTGCCCGGCGCCCGAGGCGTCAGCGGTGTGCAGGTCGTCCCCGGCCAGCGACCACTCGGCCGTCGTGCGGCCGTAGTCGAACACCGGCTCGCACACCAGCTCGACCTCGACGCTGCCCTCGATGCAGACCGAGGTCCGCACGAGCAGGTGCTCGGCGTCGTCGTCGGCCGGCGGGCGCGTGTGCGGCGTGATCGTGTCCTCGCCGCGCCGCGGACCCATGACCAGTGCGTCCCGCACGACGAGCCAGCCGGTCGGCGTCTGCCAGGTCGTGCTGAGCACGTTCGTCCCCGGCTCGTACGCGCGGGCGAGCGGCACATTGATGCCGAACGGACCGAGCCGGAACGCCCCGGCCCCGCGGTCCAGCAAGGTGCCGAACACGCTCGGGGCGTCGAAGCGCGGCACGCACAGCCAGTCGATCGCCCCGTCCGGGGCGACGAGCGCGCCGGTGTGGCAGTCCGACAGGAACGCGTAGTCCGCGATCGGCGTGAACGGCGAGGGCGCGGCGGCGCTCTGCGGCGCCGCCTGCTGGATCGGCTTCGCGCCGTCGGCGACCTGGGCGCTCATGCCGGCACCCACGGCTCGTGCCAGCGCCCGTGGCCGGCGATCAGCTCGTCCGCGGCGGGCGGCCCCCACGTCCCCTTCGCGTACGGGTGCACGCCGGGTGGTGAGTCGATCAGCGGCTGCAGGACCCGCCACTTCTCCTCGACGCTGTCCTGGCGGACGAAGCGCGCGCTGTCGCCACGCATGGCGGCGTGCAGCAGGACCTCGTACGGCGCCGGCTCGTCGGCCGCGGTGCCCGGAAACTCGATATCCATCGGCAGCTGCTCCGGCTCGACCGCCTCGCCGCGCTGCGCCTCGACCAGCATCCGGATCCCGGTCGAGGGATCGAGCCGGACGATCAGCTGGTCGGGCTCCGGCCGCCGGCCCTGCCCGGCGAAGCCGAGCCGCGGCGGGTGCTGGAAGACGAGCCGCAACTCGGTCTGCGTGACCGGCAGGCACTTGCCGGTCCGGATGAAGAACGGCACGCCCGACCAGCGCCAGTTGTCGATGTCCAGCCGCAGCGCCGCGTACGTCTCGGTCTCGGAGTCGGGCGCGACCCCGTCGATCTGCCGGTAGCCGACGTGCTGGCCGCGCACGTAGTGCGCCGGCTTGGCCTCCGGCATGGCGCGGAACACGCTGCACAGCGAGTCCTTGAGGATCGCGGGGCCGCCCCCGGCGGGCGGCTCCATCGCGGCCGCGCCGACCACCTGCATCAGGTGGTTGACCACGACGTCGCGTACAGCCCCGACGGGGTCGTAGAAGTGGCCGCGGTCGTCGACGCCGAAGGCCTCGGCCATCGTGATCTGGACCGACGAGACGTAGCTCCGGTTCCAGATCGGCTCGAAGGTGGTGTTGGCGAACCGCAGGTAGAGGATCTCCGCCAGGCCCATCTTCCCGAGGAAGTGGTCGATCCGGTACAGCTGCGACTCGTCGATGTGCTCGTGGATCTGCTCGTTGAGCTCGCGCGCCGAGGCGAGGTCGTGCCCGAACGGCTTCTCGACGACCACGCGCGCGTTCTCCGTCAGCCCGGCGCCGGCGAGGCCGGCGACGACGGTGCCGAACAGGAACGGCGGGATCTCGAGGTAGAAGACCGGCGAGCGCACGTCGCCGATCAGGGACGCGAGCCGCGTGAACGTGTCGGCGTCGCCGAAGTCGCCCTGCAGGTAGCGCAGCCGGGCGGCGAACCGCTCGAAGACGGCTTCGTCGACCTGCTCGGAGGCGGCGATGGCGGCGTGGGCGTGCTCGCGCAGGTCGTCCGGGGTCCAGTCGTCGACCGCGACGCCGACGATCGGGCAGTCGAGCAGGCCGCGCCGCTCGAGCCGGTAGAGCGACCGGAAGGTCATGACCCTCGCGAGGTCGCCGGTGATCCCGAAGGCGACGAACACGTCGGCGGGGCGCGGCTCGTCGAGCCCTTCCGAAGCCGCTGCGGGGTGCGCACGAGCGCGGGTTGTCGTGGCCATGCCTGTACGGAAGCCGACCCCCCCTCAGGCGCCATCACCCCATGCGGATGAGATTCCTCTCGCCGCGCGCTCGACACTCTGCTCATGACGACCGCGCTCGACCCGGACGTCGTCGAGCTCGCCGCCCCGGAGGGCGACCTGACGGCGCGGTTCGCCACGCACGCGGGAATGGTCGGCTGCTCGCTGCGACATCGCGGCGACGAGCTGCTCGGGCTCGGCGGCGGGCTGGCCGCCTACCTCGATCACGGCGCGGTGTTCGGCATCCCACTGCTCTACCCGTGGGCGAACCGGCTCGGCGGCTGGTCCTACGAGGCGTCCGGACGGCGCGTCGAGCTCGACCGCGGCTCTCCGCTGCTGCACGGCGACGAGCACTGCCTGCCGATCCACGGCGCGCTCGCGGCCGCGTCGAGCTGGCGGCTCGTCGACGGCGGCGCCTCGTGGCTGACAGCCGAGCTCGACTTCGGCGCCCACCCCGAGCTCCTGGCCGTGTTCCCGTTCCCGCACACGCTCGAGCTGGCGATCCGGCTCGAGGCCGGGACGCTGACCGTCGAGACGACCGTGACCGCCGGCGCGGACGGCCCGGTGCCGCTCTCGTTCGGCTTCCATCCGTACCTGGCGCCGCCCGGCGAGCCCCGCGAGGACTGGTGGGTCGAGCTGCCGGCCAGAACCGCGCTCGAGCTCGATCCACGCGGCCTACCGACGGGGGCGACGACCGAGCTGGCGCCGGAGGCGTTCCCGCTCGCGCGGCGCGCATATGATCACCTCTTCGCGGTGACGCCCGGATGTCGCTTCTCGGTCGCCGCCGGAAACCGCCGCGTGACGGTCGAGCTGACCTCCTTCTACCGCTATGCGCAGGTCTTCGCGCCGCTCGACCAACAGGTCATCTGCTTCGAGCCGATGACCGCGCCGGTCGACGCGCTGCGGAGCCACGAAGGGCTCCGCAGCGTGCCGGCGGGACGGAGGGCCCGCGCGAGCTTCGCTCTGCGCGTCGAGAACCGCTGAGCGTCACGTCTCGCGGTAGGTCCACGCCACGAGGCCGTAGATCACCAGGATGTCGATCGAGAACAACGCCAGTGCCGCCAGCGGGAACGACGAGATGAAGAGGAGCTGGAGCATCGCGTTGAAGCTCGCCGAGATGATCCCGATCCACCGCCCCCACGCCGTGCGCGACCAGATGCCGAAGGCGGCCACGACCTGGATGGCCCCGACCACTAGCAGCACCCAGCCCCACGTGTTGAGGTCGTTGAGGACGACGTACTTCGCGTCCTGGACGAAGAACGTCGACGTGTCGATCGCCGCGATGCCGTAGATCACGTTCATCACGCCGACGATGAGGATCATGATCCCGGAGAAGGTCACCCATCCCTGGCCCTCGATCTCGAACGCGCTCTTCGTCGGGCGGCCCGCCGCCCCCGGCGTGTCGTACGGCTGTGCCATCGGGTCAGCTCCTTGTTGGTGTGGGCGATGGCAAGCCTGCACCCCGGCCCCGCGGGCGGCCTCGTACGATGCGGATGATCTTGTGCGAGCCCGCGGGTGCGACGGTTGGGCGGTGCTCAGACGCCGCCCGCCGAACCTGCGCCGCTGCCCGCTCTGCGGATCGGAGAGCGTCAGCCGCTGGTGCGCCGAGGATCTCGGCGACGGCGTCCGGGTGCGCGTCGTCCTGAGCTGCGCCGAATGCGATACCTCGCGCGAGCTCGTCGCGACGACGTGGGCGGTCGACGCGTACGAGCGGCGCCACGAGCGCCAGCGGTGGCAGATCGCGGTCGCGCTGCGGCGGGTCGAGCGCGAGCACATGGCCGCCGAGGTGCGCCTCCTCGTGGACGCGCTTCGCCATGACCTGATCGGGCCTGACGACTTCGCCGTGCGGACTCATCCGGTTCGGATGACGCAGCGCAACGGGCGGGACGCTGGGATCGGGGCATGATCGATACACCGATCGACGAGATGGGGCCGATCGACTAGGTGGTCCTGGAATGGCGCGGAAGCCAGCCGGCCGGCGAGATCGCCCCGATGCTGCTGGACCTGGTCGAGCGCGGCATCGTCCGGGTCCTCGACGTCGCGTTCCTCAGCAAGGCCGACGACGGCTCGGTGACGCGGCTCGAGATGACCGAGCTCGGCAACGGCCACGCGGCGTTCGCGGAGTTCGACGGCGCGTCCTCGGGCCTGCTGGGCGCCGACGACGTCGACGACGCCGCGAGCGCGCTCGAGCCCGGCACCTCGGCCGTCGTGCTCGTCTGGGAGAACGCATGGGCCGCACCCATCGCCGCCGCGCTGCGCCGCAGCGGCGGCCAGCTCGTCGCCAGCGGGCGGATCCCCGTCCAGGCGATCCTCGCGTCGCTCGACGCGACCGAGTCCGAGTCCACCACGGGAGCCTGACCATGCCCGGACTGCTTCGCGGCGTCGTCCGCACCGCCGCCATCGCCGGTACCGCCACCGCCGTCAGCAACCGCGTCTCGCGCCGCCAGGGCGGCGCTGGTCGGAGCAGGGCGGCTACGTCCCCGGGCGCATGAGCTACGCGCCTCCGCCCCAGCAGCAGTACGAGCAGTACGAGCCAGAGCCGGCTCCGCCCGCGGTGGATCCGATCCAGCAACTCGCGGAGCTCGGCGAGCTCAAGGAGAAGGGACTGCTGACCGACGAGGAGTTCGCGGCGCAGAAGGCGAACCTGCTGGCCTAGCCGTCCAGCAGACCCGTGCTGCGCGCGCGCACGACCGCCTCGGACCGCGAGCAGACGTCGAGCTTGCGGTAGACGGCGTGCGCGTGCGTCTTGATCGTGTTCGCCGAGACGTGCAGGCGCCGGCCCATCTCGCGGAACGAGAGATGGGTCGGCATCAGCGCGAGCACCCGAAGCTCCGCCGTCGTCAGCGATGACGGGCCGACCAGCTCGGTCACCGTGAACGCCTCGACCTGCCCCCAAAGCTCGTCGATCCACGCCCGGAGGACGACCGCCTCGGCGTCGTGCGCCAGCGCGCGCGACGCTTCGCCGAGGAGCGTCCGCGTGCCGGTCACGTCGCCGAGCCGGAGCGCGGCGCGGGCCAGCACGACGCGCGCCTCGACGTCGTACCACGCGACGTAGTCCACGAGCCTGGTGAGCAGGTCGGTGGCGCGGCGCCGGTCGGCCTGGGCGTCCTCGACGCGGTCGCGATGCGCGCGCACGAGCGCCGACACCGCGAACACGAGTGCGGTCGGGGGGTGCTCCGCGAGGCCGAGGCGCTCGACCTGCGAGCGGGCACGCGCGGCAAGCAGCGGTCCCTGCTCCCAGTCGCCGTCGTCGATCGCGAGCAGCGCGAGCTGGGCCAGGCAGAGCGCCTGGACGCTCGGCGCCGCGATCGCGCCGCGCCGTGCGCCCTCCTCGAGGTGGGGCCTCGCCTCGCCGCGATCGCCCGCGAGCTGCGCGCCGACGCCCGAGAGCAGGCAGCAGAGCGATCGCCACGGGCTGTCCTCGGGCGAGCGCTCGTACGCGCGCGCAGCGTCGCGCTGCATCCGGCCGATGCCGTCGCGCGCCACCGCGGCGCGCATGATCTCGACGCCCGCTTCCAGCGACGCGACGTCGGAGCCGGCGAGCTTGCGCTGGGCCGCCGCCGTCCAGTGCTCGACCAGGTCGCGCTCGCCACGTGCGAGGTGATGGGCGGCAGCCGTGAGCGCGAGCGTCGGATGCGCTGCGATCTGGTCGGGCGTGAAGCGATCGAGCCGGCACCGGACCTCGGCGGCTCGTCCGTCGAGCACGCGCGCGGCGGCGGTGGTCCAGAGCAGCGCACCGGCACGCGCGACGTCGCCGGCCGCGATCGCGTGATCGATCGCGCGCTCCTCGTCGCCCGCGCCGGCGTACCAGTCGCTCGCCCGCCGGTGCAGCTCGGCCTCGCGGCGGGGCTCGCTGCGGCGCAGCTCCGCCTGTAGCACGTCGGCCAGGAGCGCGTGGTAGCGATAGGCCCCGTCGGCGTTGTCGAGCGGCACGACCAGCAGATTCGAGCGTGACATGTCGCGCAGCACGCTCCCCGAGCCCGTGCGCTCCAGCACCGCGTCGCACACCGGTCCGGACAGCTCGTCGAGGACGGACGTCGACTCGAGGAAGACGAGCCGCTCCTCGTCGACCGCTGCCAGCAGCTCGTCGCGGAGGTAGTCCGAGAGCAGCCGGTCGTCGCCGCCGAACCGGGCCACGGCTCGGTGCGGGTCCGGCGTGCCGCGCAGCGAGAGCGCGGCGAGGTAGAGGCCTGCCGGCCAGCCCTCGGTGCGATCGAGCAGCACCTGCACGTCGTCGGCGGCGAGCTCGAGGTCGGCCAGGCTCAGCATCGTCGCCGCCTCGCGCCGGGTCATGACGAGATCGCGCGCCCAGAGGTCGATCAGCCGCCCCTGCGCACGCAGGCGCCCGATCGGGAGGCCGGGCTCCTCGCGGCCGGCGAGGACGACCTGCGATCCGGGACTCACCGCATCGGCGACGGCCATGACCACCGCGAGCGCGTCTTCTGACCGCAGGTGGTGCAGATCGTCGAGCACGAGCACGAACGTGTCCTCGCGCCCTTCGATCGCGTAGACGAGCTCGGCGAGCGTCAGATCGGCCGGGGCGAGCACGTCGAGCGCGAACGCAATCGACCTGATCAGGCTGTCCGGGTCGTCGTCGGCCTCGTCGACCGTGAGCCACACCACCGGGCGCGCGTCGTCCTGCAGCCAGTGCGAGAGCAGCGTCGTCTTGCCGTAGCCGGCTGGGGCGACGATCAGCGCGAGCGGCACGTGGGTGGTCTGGGCAAGGCGGCGCAGCAGCCGCTCGCGTCGCAACGTGTCAGTGCGGAGGCGAGGCGGCCGGTGCCGGCGCGACGTGCGTTCGAGCTCTACGGGAAGCAGCGTGGACGCGTCAGTCATCTGACGGTGAGCTTCTTCGCCCGGCGGGTGGCACGGCAAGGGAGCACGCCTCTGTTTCGCATAAGGAGGCGTACCCCCCTAATGAGGTAGGGAGCCATCCCTCTGCCGCCTCCATCGGCGGTCGTGCGATCGGGGTGCGCGGGCGGCAGACGTTCATCCCGTTCGGGTGAGGACGGTCCCTCCCAGCCCGCCCACGATCCGCGGGAATGATCCCGGTCGCCCGCCTCCTCCTGCTCGTGCTCGCCGCCCTCGCGGTGCTGATGCTCGGCATCCTCGCGATCTTCGACACCGACGACGTCTGGCTCGTACTGGCGACCGTGCTCTCGATCGCCCTGATCGCAATCGTCGTGGCGGTCGACGTCTGGCGCGTGATCAGCGCCACCGGCGACGACGGCGATTCACCCGGTCCGGGCAAGGCGTGAAGCGCGGGGGTTGAGCACCGTGCGCGTGCTCGACCCGCGCCTGCTGCGTGCGGCCCGTCCAGCGCGCGTCCTGCTCGCCGGCGACAGACGCGCGCTGGTGGACGACGTCGTGGACCTGGGACGATGCTCGAGCTGAGGATCTACGGTCACGCCCGCACCCTCGAGACGGTCGGCCGCGGGCTGGACGCCGGCGGAGCCGTCCGCGGCGTCGCGATCACGGAGGCCGTCCGAGCCGGCCAGGCGGTGCTCACGGCCGAGGTGAGCCCTGGCGCGGCCGACCGAGTGCTCGCTTCGGTCGCGGACCGGGGCGTGCCGGACAGGGACGTGGCGCTCGTGCGCCTCGACGACGTCGGGCCGATCCACCGCGGCCCCTCGGGGGCCAGCCTGATCTGGGCTGACGTCCTGAGCCACGCGACCGTGAACGCCAGGCCGGTCGCCCGCTACCTGACGTTCATGGTGGCCGCAGGCGTGATCGCCGCGTTCGGCGTGATCGAGGTCAACACGATCCTGATCGTCGGAGCGATGGCCGTGAGCCCCGATCTGCTGCCGGTGACGGCCGCGTGCGCCGCCGCCGTCGCGCGACGGTGGAGCCTCGCGGGGAAGGCGCTCCTGACGCTCGTGGTCGGCCTCGGTGCCGCCTGCGTGAGCGGCGCGCTGCTCACCGTGGGGCTCCGCGCGATCGGCGAGCTGCCGCCCGGCTTCGAGGTCGGCGAGGCGGCGCTGGCCGGGCTCACCACGGTCAACACGTCGACGTGCGGCGTCGCGCTCGCGGCCGGCATCGCCGGGATGCTGGCGGTCGAGACGCGCGCCAGCGCCGCCGTCGGCGTGGGGATCTCGATCACCACGATCCCGGCCGCTGCCTACCTCGGCGTCGCGGCGGGCGAGGGCGAGGTCGCGAAGGTGCTGGGCGCGCTCGCGGTGCTCGCCGTCAACATCGCGATGCTGCTGGTGGGTGGCATCTCGACGCTCCTGCTGCAGCGCCGCCTGTCGCGCCTCAGAGATCGAGCGGGTGCGGCGTCTCAGGCAGCCGGTCGAGCTGGCGACGCAGCTCGTACGGGTCGAGCCGCGGTCCGATCGCGGCGGTGACCCGCGAAAGATCCCACGCGGCCGCCATCGGCATGGCGATGCAGACCGCGACGATGGGAACGAGGACGGCGCTCGGTGCCGGGACGAGGATCGCGGCGGTCAGCAGGCCCGCGCTGCTCAGGGCCGTGACAATGGCGGTCAGGCGCTCAGCAGTAGCGGGCGGTGATGTCGTACCAAGGCCATGGGTAGGACATCGGCTGTACCCGCCTCCGCGTGCGCGTACACGGGCTCTGGCGGACGGATGCACGGTCGCCTCAGGAGTCGTCGAAGTCGTAGCCGAGCGCGAGGCCGAGGTTCGGGGCGACGCCGACCACGCGCGCGTGACCGACGGCCGGAGCGATCGCCAGCAGCACGCCGACGATCTCGTCATCCGTCGCGCCGGCCGCGGCCGCCAGCTCGACCGTGGAGCGCAGCGACACGGTCGCGGCGCCGACCGAGAGCAGGGCACCGAGTCGGATCAGCGCCTGGGTCTTGGCGTCGAGGTCGCTCGCCATCCCCGGGTCGGCCAGCGCGAAGCGCAGGGACCGCTCATCGTTGAGCGCGAGGCGGCGGAGGGTCCGCTCCACGCGTTCCACGTGCATCGTCCGTCGGCTCCGTGCGCTCCACTCCCGAGGTCAAGCGTTGCGCCGGCCGCCGTAGGCCGCGAGGCCGTAGATGACGAGCAGGTTCATCGCGAAGAGCGCCAGCGACAGGAACGGGTACGACGCGATAAACAGCAGCTGCAGGATCGCGTTCGCGGAGGCGGTGGCGATCCCGATCCAGCGGCCGATCTGGCCGCCGCGCCAGATGCCGAAGGCCGCGCAGAACTGCACGACGCCGACGACGAGCACGACCCAGCCGAGCGTGTTGAGGTCGCTGATGACGTACTTGGCGTCCTGGACGTAAAAGCTCGAGTTGTCGATTGCCGCGATCCCGTAGATCACGTTCATCACGCCGACGATCAGCATCATGATCCCGGCGAAGACGAGCCAGCCCATGCCGCGGTCCTCGACCCCGTAGTCCGAGACCGGTCCGGTGGACAATCCGGCGGTCGCCTGCGGCGGCGTGTGGTAGATGTCGGACATCGACAGCACTCCTTGTGGTCGAGGACTGACGGATAGCGTCGATCCAGGCAGCGTTCCCCGCCTCGTCCGAAGGGGGTGATCTTGGCCCGAGCTCAGAAGCCCGTGTTGGTCTTCACCCTCCGGCGGTCCCGCTCGTGCAGCCCGCCCTTCACGCGCAGCGTCTCGCACGCCTGCGCGATGTCGTCCGCGAGGGTGGCGGCGAGCGACTGACCCAGGGTCAGCTTGACGAGCGCGCGCATGATCGTCACGTGATCCGCATCGGGCGGGAGCGTGTACGCCGGCACCATCCATCCGCGCTCGGCCGCCAGCTGGGAGGAGACGTCGAACTCGTCGAAGTCGTGGCCGTCGGTGAGCTGGAAGGCGACGAGCGGGAGCTGCTCGGCGCCGTCGTGCCCGACCAGCCGGAACTCGCCGATGCCGGCGATGCGCTGCGCGAGTGAGCGCGCGTTGGCCTGCATCGTCTCCATGATGAAGCGGTAACCGGCGTGGCCGAAGCGGACGAAGTTGTAGTACTGGGCAAGCACCATGGCCGAGCCGGTCGAGAAGTTCAGCGTGAACGTCGCGTCGGTCTTGCCGAGGTAGTTCTCGTAGAACACGAGGTCCTCGGCCAGATCGCTGTGCTCGCGGAACACGAGCCAGCCGATGCCGGGATAGACGAGCCCGAACTTGTGCCCGGAGACGTTGATCGAGCGGACCTGCTCGAGCCGGAAGTCCCACGCCGAGTCGGGGTACAGGAACGGCCATACGAACCCGCCGCTGGCGGCGTCGACGTGGAGCGGGACATCGAGCCCGCGCTCGTCGCGCAGCCGCACGAGCAGGTCGTTGATCCCGCGGACGTCGTCCGCGTGCCCGGTGAAGGTCGTGCCGAGCACGGCGGCGACGCCGATCGTGTTCTCGTCGACGTGCGGCTCGACATCCTCGGGCCCGATCGTGTACTTGTGCGGCTGGAGCGGGATGATCCGCGGCTCGACGTCGAAGTAGCGGCAGAACTTCTCCCACACCACGTGCACGTCGCCGCCGAACACGAGGTTGGGGCTGCCCGTGTCCTTGCCCGCCGCCTCGCGGCGCTGGCGCCACTTCCACTTCAGCGACAGCGCACCCAGCATGATCGCCTCCGAGGAGCCCTGGCAGCGCGCGCCGGTCGTCTCGCCGGGCGCGTGGAACAGGTTGGCCAGCATGCGGATGCAGCGCTGCTCGATCTCGGCGGTCTGCGGATACTCGGCGTGGTCGATGAAGTTGCGGTGCAGGTTCTCGGCGATCACCCGCTGCGCCTCAGGCTCCATCCACGTCGTCACGAACGTGGCGAGGTTGCGCATCGGGATCCCGTCGAGCACGAGCTCCTCGCCGATCAGCCGCATCGCGTCGGTCGCGGTCATCCCGTGCTCGGGCAGTTGGTGATCGGGGGCGGCCTCGAGCAGGAATCGGTTGCCGTACTGCCTCGCAAGCGCTTCGAGGCGCTCGGCGACGTCGTCGCCGTCGTGAGAGACGGGTTGGTGAATCGTCATGGGGTCACACCTCGGTGGTGGCGGGCGAGCATCAGGGCGCCGACGAGGAAGCAGAGCGCGCCGAGCGCTGTGCTCCAGTTGGCGGCGGCGAGGTCGAGGATCGAGCCGGTGTCGGGGACGATGTAGGAGGCGACCGCTGCGATCCCGAAGAGGACGCAGCCGGCGAGGTTCACGGCGGCCATCGTCCGCGGCTTCTCGCTCGCGCGATAGGCGAGCACAGCCGAGATCAGGAAGCAGGCCGAGCCGAGCGCGTCCGGCGTCCACACGAGCCGGTCCTCCTGGTGGGTGGTCAGATCGCTGCGCAGCACGTCGCCGGTGCTGAGGTTGAAGAACAGGGTGCCGACGAACTGGATCGCCGCCGACCACCAGGTGCCGTCGCGGCGCGGGCGATCGGCGGTCGCATGCAGGAGCTCGAGGCCGGCGGCCGCCGTGAAGAAGAGCGAGCCGACGAAGAACACCCAGGCGTCGGCCCGCGCCCCGACGAGCTGCAGGAAGCCTGGGAACGGGCCGACGAAGAAGCAGGCCGAGCCGATCGCGAAGCCGGCGGCGACCCAGCGCTCCGACAGCGGGTGGACGGCATGCCGCGTGTGGATCAGCGCGTGCCCGATCATGCCGGGCCATGCTCGCCCCGCTGCGCAGAGGGCGGGTCACCCCTTTCGGATGATGCGACTCCGGGCCTCCCGGCCGAGTCTCTCTGCCACCGAGAGGAGGAGCAACGATGTCCGAGACGACCGGAACGACGGTCCTGATCGTCGCAAACCGAACCGCGTCGACGCCTGCCCTGCTCGCCGAGGTGCACCGGCGCGCCGGGACCTGCCGCTTCGGCCTCATGGTCCCGCCCGAGGCGGACCAGGACTGGTCCGTCAAGGACGCGCTGCGCCTCGTCGGCCGCGCCGCGGGCGCGGAGGTCGCCTCCGTCGAGACCGGCTCCGACACGGCGGCCACGGTCCACGACCTCGTGGAACGGGGCGACTACGACGAGATCATCCTCTCCACCGTGCCGGAGCACCATGCGCGCTGGCACCACCACAAGCTCCCCGACCGGATCCAGCGCCTCGGCGTCCCGGTGACCGTGATCCCACCCGAGATGGCCAAGTGGGGCCCGGTCGAAGGCTTCCCGCCGGACTGGACGCCGCAGGCGGTGAGCCCCGCGGCCGTCGCGGGATTCGGCAACTACTGACGCTGTGGGAGCCGCCGCCGCCCGACCCGCCCCGGCCGGCCCCGGAGCGACCGAGGCGCCGATCGGCGAGTCGCGCTGGCCGCCCCTCGTGGCGGTGCTGGTCTTCATGGCGCTCAACATCGCCCTGCGCGTCTGGCTGCCGGGCGAGAGCGTCGTGGACGTGCCATGGCTCGTTCCGTTGATCGAGGCCGTGCTGCTCGTGGTGCTGTTCACGAGCAACCCCGGGAGCGCCGCCGAGCGCCGGAGGTTGCGACGCCTCGCGCTCGTCCTCGTCGGCATTCTCGTCGCGGCCGCGCTGTGGGCGACGACGCGGCTGATCACCGAGCTGATCGAGGGCACGGGCGTGAGCGACTCCCCGGACGAGCTCCTCGCGAGCGGCGCCGTCGTCTGGCTCGGCAACAACCTCGCGTTCGCGCTGCTGTACTGGCTGATGGACGGCGGCGGGTCGATCGCGCGCTCCCGACAGGAGGTGCCGGTCGACTTCGCGTTTACGCAGCACATGAGCCCGGAGCTGGCGCCGCCCGGCTGGCGGCCCGTCTTCCTCGACTACCTGCATCTCGGCTTCACGAACGCGACGGCGTTCAGCCCGACCGACGTGATGCCGCTAACTCATCGCGCCAAGTACGCGATGCTCGTGCAGTCGACCGTCGCGCTCGCAGTGTTCGGCCTGATCGTCGCGCGAGCCGTCAATGCGTTCACCTAGCGGCCGCTCGCTGGAGCTGGCCGCCGCCGTGCTGCTCTCCCTCGCGACGGTGGCGACGGCATGGGCCGCCTACCAGACACGCCAGTGGACCGGCGAGCAGGCACGGGAGACCGGCCAGGGAACGGCCACCCGGATCGCGGAGAACCGCGCTGCGGCGCTCGCGAACCGGCAGGTCCAGATCGACGTCGCCACGTTCGTCCAGTGGATCGACGCGCGCCAGCAGCACCGGGCAGCCCTGGCGGGCTTCTACCGGACCCGCTTCCGCGACGAGTTCAAGCCGGCGTTCGCGAGCTGGCTCGCGACCTCGCCGTTCGAGGACGCGGCCGCGCCGCCCACGCCGTTCGCGATGCCGCAGTACCGCCTGGCGGCGTCGGCCGAGGCCGAGCGCCTCGAGGCGAGCGCCGCCGCGGCCTCCGAGCGGGCGAAAGATGCCAACCAGCGCGCGAACAACTACATGCTCGGGGTCGTGCTGTTCGCCATGGCGCTCTTCTTCGCCGGGCTCAGCGCCAAGCTCGAGGCGATCCGGATCCGGGGAGCGCTGCTCGGCCTCGGCTGCCTCGTGTTCGTCGTGGCGCTGACCTGGATCGCGACCCTCCCGGTGCGGCTCACGACCTGAGCGGCTCGGGCGACGGCGCGTCTCAGCTTTCGTCCGCGTCCTCGAGCGTGACCTGTGGCACGAGGAAGACGATCCCGGCCGCGACCGCGGCCAAGAGCAGGACGACGCCCAGCGCGAGCGCCGCGCCGGTGTCGGAGAAGAACGTGAGCGGGACGCCGATCGCAGCGCAGATCACCGCCGCAAGGCCGGCACGGCGCCCCGGTTCGGGCGCCGGCATGCCAGCGGTGACCGGTCGCCGTCCCGCGTGGTCGAGCGACCCGAGCTCCTCGGGCCGCTCGTCGAAGCGCCCGCGCAGCACAAGCGAGAACAGCAGGACGAGCGACGGGATCAGGATCACGCTGCCGACCGCGATCGAGACCAGCAGCGCGACCAGCGTCCCGTCGCCCGCCGCGGCCTGCTCGACGGTCAGCCCGGGCAGTAACTCGGGCCGCTGAGCGAGCGCCCACCCGGCGACGATGGCGCCGACCGCCACGGCGGCGGACCAGCGCGCGGGTTCCAGCCGGCGTTGCGCGACGAACACCATCGTCACCGCCCCAGCGGCGACCGAGGCGAGCAGGGCGACGAGTCCCGAGCCTGAGGTCAAGCCGTCGTAGATCCGCTCGGCATCCGCCTGCAGCACGAGCAGCGCCCCGAGCGCCACCGCGCCCGCGATCGCTCCGGTCGCGAGCGCGCGGGTGCGGAACGCCTCGACGAGGTCGTCGCGCCCGGCGCGGGCCGCGTCTCCGGTCAGCCACACCGCGGCCAGGTAGGCGCTCGTGGCGACCGCCAGCACGCCGATGGTGATCGACGTCGGGTTCAGCCACGCGTCGATCGCATCGCCGGCCGCGTTGCCCAGCGGCACCCGCCCGGACGCGATGCCGCCGATGGCGGCGCCGAGCGCGAACGGCGTGACGACCGACGAAGCGCCGAAGAGCGCGCCGAGGATCCGCTCCTCGCGCGGATCGGACACGGCGCCGCGCAGCGCGTAGCACGCGCCGCGCAGGATGATCCCGAGCGCGGCGACGAACAGTGGCACGTATAGCGTCGAGAAGATCGCGCCGAACGCGCGGGGATAGGCCGTCCACACGACGACGAGCACGAAGATCAGCCACACGTGGTTCGCTTCCCACACCGGCCCCATGGCGTGGTAGGTGTGATCGCGCAGCGGCCGCCGCCGCTCGCCCGGCAGCAGCATGTACCAGAGGCCCGCCCCGAAGTCGGCGCCGCCCAGCACGACATAGGCGGCCAGGCCGATCAGCGCGAGGAGCAGCGGCACCTCAGCGAGGCTCATCGGCCACCTCGAGCTCAAGCGGAGCGCGCGCCAACCGCCGCAGGAGCCACACCGTCGCGGCGGCGAGCGCCGCGTAGATCACGACGAGCGCCGCGTAGCCGAGCGGGATGCCGTCCGCGCCCGTCACGGCGTCCTCAGTGCGCATGAAGCGGTAGACGACCCACGGCTGGCGGCCCACCTCCGTCGTCACCCAGCCGGCGATCAGCGCGACCACCGACAGCGGGCCGAGCGCCGCGACCGAACGCAGGAACCAGCGTCCCGCGGGCAGCGCGCGCCGGCGCCACCAGACGATCAGGAGCGCCACGCCGAAGAGCGCCATCAGGGTCCCGATGCCGACCATCGTGAAGAACGCCACGCGCACGACGTTCACCGGGGGGCGGTCCTCGGGCGGGACGCGGTCGAGCCCCTCCACCGTCGCGTTCGGATCGTGGAAGGCGAGCAGCGACAGCAGCCGCGGGATCGCGAGGCCGTATCGGACCTCGCCGGTCGCCTCGTCGTACCAGCCGCCGATGTGGAGCGGCGCGCCCTCCTGGGTGTGCCCCAGGCCCTCGAACGCGGCGAGCTTCGTCGGCTGGTTCTCGGCGACCTCGCGCGCGGCCCAGTCGCCGACGACAACCTGCGCGGGCGCGGCGACCGCGGCCACCACCAGCGGCACCGCCATGGCCACGCGGACGTAGCGGTCGCGCCTCCCGCGCAGGGCCGCGACGGCGTAGACGCTCGCCGTGACGAACCCCGCGACCAGGAACGCGGCCAGGTACATGTGCACCATCTCGTGCCAGAAGTACGCGTTGCCGAACAGCGCGTCGAACGGCTCGACGTCGACCGCCCGCCCGTCCACGAGCCGGAAGCCGGACGGGTGGTTCATCCAGCCGTTGACGGAGATCACCATCAGCGACCCGGTCAGGCCGGCGATCACCACCGGCACCGCGGCCGACATGTGCGCGCGCGGTGACAGGCGGTCCCAGCCGTAGACGTAGATCGCGATGAAGATCGCCTCCACGAAGAACGAGAAGCCCTCCAGCGCGAACGCAAGGCCGAACACGTCGCCGTAGGTCGCCATGAACTCGGGCCACAGCAGCCCGAGCTCGAACGACAGGATCGTCCCGGTGACGACGCCGACGGCGAACAGGGCGATCATCGCCTTCGACCAGCGGCGGGCGAGCGCGAGCAGCAGCGGGTCGCGGCGGCGGCGGCCGAGCCACTCCATCCCGATGACGAGCGCCGGGAACGCCACGCCGAAGCAGACGAGCGGGATGTGGACGGCAAACGACAGGGCCTGCATCTGCCGGGCCTGGAGCAGGTAGTCCTGCTCGGCCGGGCCGAGCGCCTGCGCGATCTGCACGAGCATGCGGACGGTTTCTACTCCCCGGCGCCGTCAAGACGCGGTCCGCCCAGAGATCGTCCGGCTGAGATCCCATTCCCCCTTGGTTAGGCTTCGGGCGATGGCGACCCCGACGCAGGCGACAGGGCGGCAGGAGCTGGTGCTGGTCGCCGAGCCGTTTGCGGTCAGGGAGGCGCGCGCCTGGCTCTCTGCGCTGGCGGTCGGACTGGTCGGCAGCTCCAAGCGACCCGATCTCGAGCTCGTGGTCACGGAGGTGGTCACGAACGCCGTGCGCCACGGCGCGCCGAGCGGTGCGGTCTGGCTCGCCGCCACGCCGAAGCCCGAGTTCCTGTGCGTCCAGGTCACCGACGAGGGACCCGGACTCGTTCCCCGCCCGGGCGCGATGGCATCGGACGAGAACGGCGGCTTCGGCCTCTTCATCGTCGAGCAACTGACGCGACGCTGGGGCATGACCCGCGAGAACCGCCGCACGCGCGTCTGGTTCGAGTTCGACTACTGAGCGGCTAGCAGCCTCACCGCGCAGCTCCGATCGCCGGCTGCGGTTCCGGAGCGACGCGCGGATGCGGCGGAGGCGCGGGTGCGCGGCGCGTCGTGCCGCGTCGCAGCGTCCACAGTCGATCGATCCCCGCCCATCCGGCGTAGGCGAGCGCGCCGGCGGTTCCCGTCGCGGTCAGCAGGACCCCGGCCGCGGCGGTGAGCGCGGCTCCGTTGGCGCCGAGTATGACGACGACGGCCGCCGCGCCGACGCTGGGGCCGATCGGGAGCTGGGTGAGCGTGACCATCGCGATCAGAACGGCGGTGGCGTCCAGCAGCGACGCGTCGACGCCGACGGCCTGGAGCATCAGCCAGTTGCGCGCGATCTGCGACCCGACCGCCACGAGGATCAGCGCGACCACGACGTTCCGCCCGTGCAGGCTGCGCAGGACGGCCAGGCCGCTGCAGAACCCCTCGCGCCAGCGGCGGGCGACCTTCTGCAGGCCAGCCACGAGCAGCGCCGCGGCGGCCAGGAAGACGAGCGGCAGCCACCACGGGAGCCCGAGGGGACCGACGAGCGTGAACGACGCCAGCGCCGCCAGCGTCGCCTCGACGGTGAGGATCGGCACCTCCGCCGCGATCAGAGCCGGGACGCGCGGGCACTCGCCCGGCGCTGCACGGCGCAGTGCCGCGATGCGCGCCGCCGTGCCGACGTGGCTGTTGAGCTGGCTGCCGAGGTAGCCCATGCTGGCCGCGCGATACAGGCACCGGCGACCCACGGTGCCGCCCGCGGCCGCGACGGACACGCGCCACGCCTCCGTCCGCGACACCAGAGCCAGCAGCTGCAGGGCGGCGGCCGCGAGCAGGATCCCGAGCGGCGCCGCCCGCAGCGCCGCGCCGAACTCCTCGCGACGGTCGGCCAGCACGTACGCCAGCACCGCCGTCACCACAAGCGCTCCGGCGACGGTCGTGAGCACGCTGCGGCGGCGCACCGGCGTGCCCTGCGTTCGCAGCACCAGCTCTGCTCCTGACGACGTGTTGTGGAGTTCAGGTGGCGCTACGCGCTCGACAACACCGAACGAGCGACGTCAGGCTGGGCTCCCCGTTGTCATCAGCGTACCCGTAATTCCACGGCGCCGAGCGCGCCGGCGCCGAGTAGGCTTGTGACGTCGCACGCCAGGCTGTTCGCCTCCCTCCCTTCGCGTGTGGCTCCGATCCCCGGGGGAAGCGAGCCAGGAGTGCCGAGTATGGCGC
>JBKOYW010000337.1:0-4040 GCA_046744275.1 Actinomycetota bacterium | reverse complement strand
CTCCTGGTCGGAGACCTTCAGTGCCAGGTGGTCCACCCGGCGGAGGCTACTCAGGATCGCCGCAGGACGATGTCGAACTCGCTCCTCTGCGCCGGCGCGTCGAAGACCAGCTCCGTCACGATCCCGTCTGCGTCCGGGTGGCCGACCTCCATGTGGATGTGCGCCGGGCCGCCCTGGTAGCCGCGCGGCATCACCGTGTCGAGCGTGTAGCGCCCGTTGTCGCCGGTGCGCACCGTCCCCGTGAGGTAGCAGCAGCGGTCCTGGCCGCCGATCACGGGCCCGTAACGGCCCCTCCCGTTCGTCTGCCAGGCGTGGATCGTCGCTCCGGCGAGCGGCGCGCAGTCGTCGCCGCGCACGAGCCCGGTGACGACGAGCGGCCTGCCGAAGCGCGCGGCGGCGAGATTGCGCTTCGTGGCCTTCAGCTCCATGCCGGGGCCGAGCCGCACGCGGCTCGCCGTGGCCTCGCCGGACGGCATGACCGTCTCCCCTTCGCCGGCCGTCGGCTCGCACGCGCGCTCGGCGGCCGCCCGGTCGGGCTCGGGCCGATCGGGCTGGTCGGGCGGGTCGTCCGACGAGCCGCCGCAGCCGGCCGCGAGCGCCACCAGGAGGAACGCCGCTCGTCTCATACCCGCTCTACAGCGCGGGCGGCGGCTAGGTTCCGTCGTCGAGCAGCTCCAGCAGCCCGGCCTCGTCGATCACCGGCACGCCGAGCGTCTCGGCCTTGGCCAGCTTGGAGCCCGGGCTCTCGCCGGCGACCACGAACGAGGTCTTCTTCGAGACCGACCCGGTGACCTTGCCGCCGGCGGCGATGATCCGCTCCTGCGCCTGCTCGCGCGTGAGGTCGGGCAGCGTGCCGGTGAGGACGAACGTCTTGTCGCGCAGCGGCCCCTCGCCGGGCGGCGGGCCCTCCTGCTCGAAGCGCAGCCCGATCCCCCGCAGATCCTCGATCAGCGCGCGCATCTGCTCGTCCGCGAGCTGGTCGTGGATGAGCTGGGCCACGATCGGGCCGACGCCGGGCGTCTCGGCGATCTGCTCCGGCGTCGCGGCCAGCAGCGCGTCGATCGTGCGGAACTGGGCCGCGAGGCTGCGGCCGGTGACGTAGCCGACGCCCTCGATCCCGAGCGCGAACAGCACGATCCCGAACGGTTGCTCCTTGGAGGCCTGGATCGAGGTGACGAGGTTGCGCGCGCTGACCTCGCCGTAGCCGTCGAGCGCGGTCAGCTGCTCCTCGGTCAGGCGGTAGAAGTCGCCGGCCGCGCGGACCAGGCCGTGCTCCTGCAGCGTCGCGACCTGCTTCTCGCCGAGCCCGTCGACGTCCATGATGCCGGCGAACGACTTCAGCAGCTGCCAGCGGCGCTCGGGGCAGTCGCGGTTCGGGCACTTGGTGAACACGCCGGCGCCTTTGACGGTCGGCGTGTCGCAGAACGGGCAGCGCTCGGGTGGGCGCGGGACCGGCTCGCGGTCCGTGCGCTCGACGGTGTGCGGCGCGGGCGAGAGGACCTGCGGGATGACGTCACCGGCCCGCAGGACGATCACGTCGTCGCCGGGACGGACGTCCTTGCGGGCGAGGTCCTCCTCGTTGTGCAGCGTCGCCACCTTGACCGTCACGCCGCCCACGTGGACGGGCTCGAGCTCGGCGAACGGATACAGGTCGCCGAACTTGCCGACGTTCCACGAGACCCCCTTGAGCCGCGTGATCGCAGTCGTGGGCGGGAACTTCCACGCGATCGCCCACCGCGGGTCGCGCCCGACCACGCCGAGGCGCCGCTGGAGTTCGACGTCGTCGACCTTCACGACCACGCCGTCGATCTCGAAGTCGAGCGCACCGCGGCGGTCCTGCCAGGCGAGGCACTGCTCGACGACCTCGTCCTCGGAGTCGAGGCGCTTGACGTCGGCGTTGACGCGGAAGCCGTGCCCGCGCAGCCACTGGAGCGCGTCCCAGTGCGAGCCGAGCCGCAGGCCCTCGGTGACGCCGATGCCGTAGCACCACATCGATAGCGGCCGCTCGGCCGCGAGCTGCGGGTCGAGCTGGCGGATCGTGCCCGCCGCCGAGTTGCGCGGGTTCATGAACGTCGACAGCCCTGCCTCGGCGCGCCGCTCGTTGAGCGCCGCGAAGTCGGGCAGCGACATGTAGACCTCGCCGCGCACCTCGAGCAGCGGCGGTGCATCCTCGATCCGCAGCGGGATCGCCCCGACCGTGCGCAGGTTGTGCGTGACGTCCTCGCCGATCTCGCCGTTGCCGCGCGTGGCGCCGCGCTCGAGCACGCCGTCGCGGTAGACGAGCGAGATCGCCAGCCCGTCGATCTTGGGCTCGGCGACGAACCGGAAGGCCGGGTCCTCGATCCCTTCGCGCGCGAGGTGCGAGCGCATCCGCGCGACCCAGGCCCGCAGCTCCTCCTCCGTGCGGGCGTTGGCGAGCGAGAGCATCGGCTGCAGGTGGCGGACCTTCTCGAGCTTCGAGACGGGCTCCTCGCCGACGCGCTGGGTCGGCGAGTCGGGTTGGACGAGCTCGGGGAACTCCGTCTCGAGCGCCTTGAGCTCGTTGAACAGCGCGTCGTAGACGTCGTCGCCGATCTCGGGATCGTCGAGGACGTGGTAGCGGCGGCTGTGGTAGGAGACCTGCTCCCGCAGCTCGGCCACACGGGCCTGAGCCTCGGGCGGCGCGCTCACTCGGCGATCTCCTCGGCGGCCGGGGCCAGCAGGCGAGCGAGGTCGTAGGCCCGGAGCTCCTCGAGCCCGTGCTCGGCCGTCAGGTCGAAGTGCAGCGGGGTGACGGCGATCCGCCCGGCGGCGACAGCCGCCAGGTCAGTCCCATCCTCGTCGTGGTAGATCGGCGCGTCGCCGTAGATCCGGAACCGCTTGCGGCCCTCGTCGTCGCTGTCGACCTGCTCCAGCGCGTCGCGGTAGATCCGCTTGCCGAGCCGCGCGACCTCGACGCCGTCGACGTCGCCGGCCGGGACGTTGATGTTGAGCAGAGTGCCGTCGGGCAGCGGAACGTCGTCGATCCGGTCGACGACCTGGGCGGTGAAGGCGGCCGCGGTGTCGAAGTCGAAGCTGCGCCCGAGCCGGAAGTCCATCTCGCGGGCGAGCGACTGCTGGGAGACCGCAAGGCCCGGGACGCCGAGCACGATCCCCTCCAGCGCGGCGGCGACGGTGCCGGAGTAGGTGATGTCGTCGCCGAGATTGGAGCCGTGGTTGATGCCGGCCACGACGAGGTCGGGCTCGAAGTCGCCCACCAGCCCGAGCGACGCGAGCCGCACGCAGTCGACCGGCGTCCCGTCGCACGAGTAGCCCACCGTGCCGTCCTCGAACGGCACCTCGGTGACCCACAGCGGACGCCGCGTGGTGATCGACCGCGCGGTGGCCGACATGTTCGCGTCGGGCGCGATGACGGCCAGCTCGACGTCCTGCAGGGACACCAGCGCGCGCCGCAGCGTCTGCAGGCCTTCGGCGTGGATGCCGTCGTCGTTGGTGAGGAGCACGCGCAGCATCGGGAACGTTCGAGGATAGAGGCCCCGACTTCCGGTCAGGTGGCGTGGGCGTGCCTTTGCCTAGGGTGGAGGTTCATGGCGCAGCGTCGGGGCACAGTCGCCATCCTGGCCGTCGCGGCCGTCTTCCTGCTCGTCGCGGGCATCGGCGCGTACGCCCAGTACGCCGTGCTCGGCGAGGCCGCGTTCGCCGATCGCGCCGCGAGCACACTGCACTCGGACGAGGTGCGGCAGGAGATCGGCGCGCGCATGGGAACCCGGCTGGTGATCGAGCGGCCGCAGCTCGCGGCCGGCGAGGGCGTGCTCGAGGACGCCGTCGCCGAGGGCGTCGCGGCCGGCCCGGCGTTCCAGCGGGCGTTCCGCGACAGCGCCGCCCGCATGCACCGCGTGCTCGTGAGCGACCCGGACGCCGAGGCGTCGCTGCGCGTGGAGGGCTCAGGCGCGGCGCTGCGCGCCGAGCTGCAGAAGCGGCTTCCGTTCGCCGTGCCGCGGATGGCCGACGTGCCGCTCCTGACCGTCGGCCAGGGCGCCCGCGAGCGGGCGCTGCGCCGG
>JBKOYW010000350.1:0-9331 GCA_046744275.1 Actinomycetota bacterium | reverse complement strand
CCCCGGCGACGAAGCCGGTCGCCGCCAGCGCGGCCGCCTGGCGCGCCGGCACGAGCGGGCGGGCGGCCTCGACCTCCCGCGTCTCGGCCACCACGGGCAGGCCGTCGACCACTTCGCCTTCGTCTTCGAGTTCCTCGGGTCCGATCACGGGTCCGACAGCATGACCAATCGCCCGGACGAGTGCGTCAACGTCGCTCGGCGTACGTGCGGAAGACGACGTCCCAGTACGGCGCGCTGATCCCGAAGCCCCTCTCGTCGTCCTGGAAGTGGTGGCGCATGTGCAGCTCGCGCAGCCGCTTCCCGAGCCGCGACTTCGGCACGTGATGGTGCAGCGCGTAGTGGATCTCGTCGTAGATCAGGTAGCCCAGGAGGAAGCCCGCCGCCACGGCCGGCCCGTGCAGCGAGCCCGCGATCAGGAAGATCGACCCGATCACGATGATCGCGAGCGGGATGCTCGCGGCGGGCGGCATGACGAGCCGCAGCGGGTCGTTCGGATGGTCGTGATGGACGCCGTGGATCATCCAGTGCAGCTTGGCGCCGATCCCCCGCTCTGGCTCGAAGTGGAACACCAGCCGGTGGAGCCAGTACTCGAACAGCGTCCAGACGCAGTAGCCGATCAGGACGAGCCCGGCCGCGTCCCACCAGCCGTCGTGCGTGACCGCGAGCACGAGCATCACGACGATCACCGGGGCGTAGATGAGCACGGGCACAACGGGGTGCACGCGGGTGAAACGGTCGAGGAACCTCGACTCGAACATCGGCGGGGAGGCCTTCAAGAGATCCGAGCGCTGCATGATCAAACCGTACCTCTTAGGCCGGGTGGGCGGGGGTCGATCAAGCCAGTGTCCGCTCGTAGACGCGGAAGCGGCGCACGATCCGCCCGCCCATCGCCTCCATGGCGCGGTTCATGTTGCGGTTGGTCTCCAGGATCCAGCCCATCTCACCCCACTTCTGCGGCGTCACGGTGGCCATGTCGAAGTGCTCGACGTACATCGCCGCCGCGATCCCGGTGTGCTGGAACTCGGGCTTGACGCCGAGGAAGCCGACCCGCACGCGGTCGATGATCCGCCTGCGGCGCAGGAAGTGCCACCAGCCGAGCGGCAGCACGCGGCCGTTCATGCGCTTGAGCACCTGGTTGATGTCCGGCACCGTGATGGCGACCGCCACGGTCTCGCCGGTCGCGGTCTCGGCGACCATGAACCAGTGGTGGTCGAAGACCAGCTGCATCTCCGATGCGTACTGGTCGAGGTCGGCCTTGCCGTAGGGCACGAAGCCCCAGTTCTCGTTCCAGGCCGAGTTGTAGACGTCGGCGAAGCGGTCGAGGTCGCGCCGCAGGCTGCGGCGCGACATCTTGCGGATCCGGATCCCGTGCCGCGGCTCGACCTCGCCGGCCAGCTTGAAGATCACCGGCAGGATCTTCGAGCGGTCGGAGATGTGCAGCTCCCACATCAGCAGGTCCACCGCCTTGGCCAGCCCGGCCTCCTCGCAGCGCGCCGCGTAGTAGGGCGGGTGCCAGGGCTGCTTGAGCATCGGCTCGCGCTCGAAGCCCTCGACCATGACGCCCGACTCGTCGTTCATCGTGAAGTCCATCGGGCCGACCATGCAGTCGCTCCCGCGGGTCTTGAGCCAGCCCTCGGCTGCGGCGAGGAGGGCGGGCAGCACGTCGGGCTGGTCCTCGAACTCGAGGAAGCCGAACATGCCCCACCGGTTGCCATGGAACTCGTTGAACGCCCGGTCGATCTGGGCGCTCACGCGGCCGACCACGCGGCCGTCGCGCTCGGCCAGGAAGAGCTGCGCGTCGCCGTGCTTGAAGAACGCGTTCAGGCGGCGGTTGAGGAAGAGGTGCCGCTCGATCCGCAGCGGGGGCACCCAGACGGGCGAAGTAGAGTGCAGCCGGTACGGGAGGTCGATGAACTTCCGCAGGTCCCGTAGCCCCCGCACGGGACGCACGACAAGCGACACGAGAGCGCACCCTATATGCCGACCGCCATCGACGTCTTCGCGAAGGTCCGCGGACACGAGCGCGAGGAGCAGCTCCGCGCCGCCCGCGAGGCCGACCTGCTGCCCTACTTCCGCCGGCTCGAGTCGCCCGCCGCGCCGGTCGTGACGATGGAGGGCGCCGAGCGCGTGATGCTCGGGTCCAACAACTACCTCGGGCTGACCGGCGACGAGCGGGTGATGGCCGGCGCGCGCGACGCGCTCGAGCGCTACGGGACCGGGCTCACCGGCTCGCGGTTGCTGAACGGCACGATCGACCTCCACCTCGAGCTCGAGCGCGAGCTGGCGGAGTGGATGGGCACCGAGGAGGCGATCGTGTTCACGACCGGCCACCAGGCCAACGTGGGCACGCTGGGGACGCTGCTCGCACCCGGCGACACCGTGATCGCCGACTCGGCCGACCACGCCTCGATCCTCGACGGCTGCCTGCTCTCGCGGGCCAAGCTGCGCCCGTTCCGCCACGGCCGCCTCGACAAGCTCGAGAAGATGCTCCTGCGCGCCGAGGAGGACGGCGGCGGCGTGCTCGTCGTCGTCGACGGCGTGTTCTCGATGGAGGGCGACGTCGCCGACCTGCCGCGCGTCGTCGAGCTGTGCCAGGCGCACGGCGCGCGGCTGATGGTCGACGAGGCGCACGCGGCCGGCGTGCTCGGCGCCCGCGGCGCCGGCGCCTCCGAGCTGCTCGGCGTGGAGGGCGAGGTCGACCTGCGGATGGGGACGTTCTCGAAGTCGCTGGCGAGCTGCGGCGGCTTCGTCGCGGGGTCGCACGAGGTGATCGACTTCCTGCGGATCACCTCGCGGGCGTTCCTGTTCACCGCGGCGGCCGTCCCGGCGGCCGTCGGAGCGGCGCTCGCGGCGCTGCGGATCGTGCGCTCCGACGAGGGCCCGGCGCTGTTCGCCCGCGTGCTCGACAACGCGCGCTACCTGCGCGACGGGCTGCGCTCGCTCGGCTTCGAGGTGCTCGACGACGGCTCCGGGATCACGACGCCGATCGTGCCCGTGGTGGTCGGCGACGACTGGAAGGCCGTCGTGCTGTGGCGGGCGCTGTACGACGCCGGCGTGTACGTCAACGTCGCGCTCCACCCGGCCGTCCCGCCGGCCGGCGCGCTGCTGCGCACGAGCGTGATGGCAACCCACGACCGACCGGTCCTCGACCGCGCGCTGGACGTGTTCGGAACGGTCAAGTCGAGCTTCGAGGCGCAGCACGGCCCGCTGCCCGGCGGCGCTCGCACATAGCACAAATCGCGCGTCCGCGCGTGATTTGCCAGAGGTTAGAAATCACGCGCTTCTTGCGAATTTCGCCTCGGTTACCGGTTGACCAGCCCCCCGGCCGATGTCTAGCCTGCCGACTCGGCCGAGGGCTGGAGCCTCGGACGGGAGAGAGGGAACGAACAAAAGGGACGTGGCCTGGAGGGGTGTTCTGGCTGAGCCGCCGGAACGCCGGGACTCGTCGTTCGTCCGTCGCTGGAGCCCCCCGGCCGGTAGATGTCAATTTCTATATGGGGCGCACGCACCTCGGAGGTGCGCGTTGCTCTGCGGGGAGGTTTCATGGACGCAACTGCGACAGCACCTGCCGCGCAGCACATGCGGGCGCTTGCGCAGGCGAACCGGGTTCGGTTGGCTCGGGCCGAGCTCAAGCGGCAGGTGGCAGAGGGAGAGACGTCCGTCGCCGACGTCGTGCTGGGTTGCCCCTGGGAGGCCGAGAGCATGACCATCAGCGATCTGCTGATGAGCCAGCATCGGTGGGGCCGAACTCGGTGCCGGAGATTCTTGGCGTCGATCCCCATGTCGGAGACCAAGACGGTCGGGACGATGACGGATCGTCAGCGGCGAGCGCTGGCTGGAATGCTCGGGGGCGACCCCGTGTACGCGGTCGCCGAGTACACCACCTGGGGGCGATAGCCGGAGCTCGACCTAGGGGCTAGACCGGAGGCTTGTGGCGCCGGCGGAGCGGCCGTTATGCGGCTGCGCCGCCGGCGCCGGGGAAGCCCGGGCCCCGGGTTGCGATCTCGACGATGTGGCCGTCGGGGTCGCGCAGATAGATCGAGCGGAACGACCCGCGGTCGAACACGTCGGTGCACTCGACACCGTGGCCGCGCAGGTAGTCGCGCCACGCCTCCTGCTCCTCGGGGCTGTCGACGATCAGCGCGAAGTGGTGCGTCGAGCCGACCCCGACCGTTCCCTTGGGCAGCTCGGGGTACTGCATGAAGCTCAGCAGCATGCCGGCGCCGCCGTGCAGCGCGCCGAACCAGACGTGACGGGTGTTCGGGTCGTCGTCCGACGGCCCGTCGTGGACGATCGGCAGGCCGAGCAGGTCGCGGTAGAACGCGATCGTGCGCTCGAGGTCCGCCGAGATGGCCGTCAGGTGGTGCAGCCCGCGGAGCTGCATGCGCTTGGGCTCGGACACGGACGGGCAGCGTATTGGGTTTCAGCCTGCGCGCCGTCGGTACGCGCGCAGGAGCAGCGGCAGGGCCGCGGCGAAGGCGACGACGGGCGCCGCGCTGACCAGCGGCCACGGCGCGCCCGCGAAGAACAGGATCGCGGCAAGGCCGACCGCGGGCAGCGCGGCGAGGATCATCGCGTGCGAGCGGAAGCCCGAGAAGTGCTCGCGCAAGGCGGTGTCGAGACCGCCGAGCGAGCCGAGCAGCATGCCGCTGACGAGCAGCGCCTTCCCGCGGTCGGACTCGTAGTCGAGCAGCCCGAGGACGAGCAGCACGATGCCGGCCAGCACACACAGCTCGACGAGCGGGAACGGGTGCCAGGGCGCCTTCGGGCGCTCGTCGGTTACGGACAACCCCCGGAGATCTTCACCACCCACCAGCCCATCAGCATGCCCAGCAGGCCGGCGCGCGGGCGAACGTGGTACGTCGTGCAGCCGGGCAGGCCGAGGTCGGCGTTCTGCAGCCGGCGCCAGCGGTGGGCCGGCGGGTCGGCCAGCATCTGCTCGAGCTCGAGCCGGGCCTCCGCCTGGCGCGCCTCCTGCTCCGCGGCGGCGGCAGCGAGGGTGCTCACGCGGGCAGCGAGGGCGTCGCGGACACGCTCGAGCTCGCCGAGCGACAGCAGGCGCGGGCCGGCGAGCGAAGGCGCCGGCGGGCCGGGGTCGAGGCGCGGGTAGTTCGCGGTGAGGATCTCCGCGTGCTCGCGCTCCAGGCGGGCGATCTGGGCCCGCAACGTGCCCCGCGCGGCGCGCTCGTCGCCCCGCTCGGTCGTGCTCAGGATCTCGCGGATCGCTGCCATCGCCTCGACGCGAGCCAGCGTATCACCGGAATCCCGCAGGTCCGAACCGCTCCGCCCACGAACCGCGTGTGGGCGGCGCCGGCGCCGCGCCGAGGCCCCGAACCGCGCGTGCGCGCGGCGCAAGGCCCGTATCCTCGCCTGGAGCGATGCCGCGCAACGACCCGACCGACACCGGTGGCCTGTTCATCGGCCGCCGCCCCGGCACCGGGCCGCTGAAGTACCGCTCGGCGCCCGAGCGCGGCAGCGCCGGCCGCAGGCGCGCCGACGCCGTGCTGGCCGCCGGCGTGCTCGTGGCCGAGTTCGTCGCCTGCCTGTCGCTGTGGGGCCCGCAGCCGCTCGCGTGGCTGTGGGTGGGGTCGCAGGTCGACTACCAGACCGGCTCCGTGACCGCGGGCATCACGGCCGCATTCGCCGGCATGATCGCGACGCTGATGCTCACGCTCGCGCTGTGCGCGCGGCTGGACCGCGGCTGGCGGATCCTGCGGCGCGCCGCCGGCCACGAGCAGCGCGACGGCGCGCTGGCGTGGATCTTCGGCGCGACGGCCATCGTCGCGGGCCTCGCCTTCGCCGTCTGGTTCCTGATCCTGGCGGGGCCGGCGCCGTACCCGTCATCGGGCTCGTGATCCGGCGGCTGCGCGAGTACTACCGCCAGTTCGAGGAGCTCTCGCCGGAGGAGATCAGCCACGATCTGCGCGAGCGCCGCGACGCCGAGCGCGCGAGCGCGCTGGCCGAGGTCCATCCGCTCGACCTCTCGACGCCCGCCTGGCACGAGCCGCCCGACCCCGAGGCGGTCAACGCCGCCACCTACGCCCTGCGACGGGCGGTGAACTCCTACCCGGACGACACGCCCCTGCGCGACGCGCTCGCCGCTCGCCACGAGGTCACGGCGGACCAGGTCGCGCCGGGCCACGGCGCCGGGGAGCTGCTCCACGCCGCGTTCCGGGCGATCGGCACCGACGGCGGGCAGGTCGCGATCGCCTGGCCGGGCTGGGGACCGCTGCCACGCCTCGTGCACGAGGCCGGAGGCGTACCCGTCCCCGTGCCGCTGACCGAGTCCGGCGCCGCCGACCCCGACGCCCTCGAGGCGGCCGTGGGGCCGGACACGACCGCCGTCGCGCTGTGCACGCCGAACGACCCGACCGGCGCCGCCGTCCCCGACGACGACCTCCTGCGACTCGCCGAGCGGCTCGACGAGCGCGTCTGGCTCGTGATCGACGCGGCCCTCGCCGACTTCGAGCCGGGGACACACCCCTTCACAGCGAACCCCGGCCCAGAGCCAAATCAGACCCCGCCGGCCCCCCGAAAGGGGTCAGACCCTGCACAGGGTCAGACCCCTTTAAGAGGGTGGTTGAGGGTTCGGGAGCGGGTGCTGGTGGTGCGGTCGTTCTCGAAGGCTCATGCGATGGCGGGGTTCCGGGCCGGGTACGCGCTCGCGAACGACACCGAGCTGATCGACCGGCTGTCGCCGGCCGGCGGCGTGTCCGCGCCCGCCCAGGCGGCGATGCTGTGGGCGATCCGGGAGGGCGACCCGCTGGTGGCGCGCCGGCGCGCCATCGCCGCGCGCGAGCGCGAGCGGCTCGCCGAGGCGCTGCGCGACACCCCCTTCGCCTTCCCCGCCGGCCACGGCCACCTCGTCTGGCTCGGCTCGACCGAGCACACGGGCGCGGACATCGCCCGCGGCCTCGCCGCGCAGCGGATCTACGTCGCGCCCGGCACGGCGTGGGGCGACGACCTCCACGTCCGGGTCGCCCTCCGCGACGGCGCCGCCACGGACCGCCTCGTCGCCGCGCTGAGAGACCTCTAGCGCCGCACGCGGAAACGAGCCGCGCATGAACGGGTGGACGCGGCAGAAGAACGTGTAGAGGCCCGCCCGCAGCTCGTTCGGCGTCTTCCACGTGGCCCGCTGGGCGGCGGCGGTCATGCCCGGCGGGCCGAAGCCGAGGTTGCCCGAGTCGAAGCGGACGCGCCCGTCGGCGAGCGGGTAGGCGATGCCCGTCGTGCGGTTGCACGGCGCACGGCAGGAGGTGATCGAGTGCATGATCCCCCGCTGCGCGTCGCGATTGACGAACGTCAGCGCCCGCCCGCGGCGGACCGCAGGCGGCCGGCGTCGCATGCCGGTGCGCAGGAGGTCGCCGCGGCTGTAGACGAAGTCGTCGATGGCGATCGTGCCGCCGGCCGGCACCGGCGCGCCGAGCAGCCGGCGCGGATCGGACAGCCCGGAGAACGCGCCGCCGTGGTTGCGGTTCTCGACCAGATGCCCATGTGTGATCCGGCCGCCCGGGGGCTTGTAGCCCGCCGCGAACGGGTCGGGCCCGCTACCGCCGGGAGCGTACGCGAGCTGCATGATCCCCATCGCCTCGTACCAGGAGGCGCGCCGGGAGTCGTACGTGGCGGAGACCGACAGGACGTCGCCGCGCTTCACCCCCACCCGCCAGCTCTCGGGCGTGACCCGCATCGCCACGTCCCAGGACACGGCGCCCGCAGGCTCGAAGTACTTCGCGCGCGAGCGGAACAGCCGGACCTTGCGGCCGCCCCGCTCGAGCGTCAGGTCCGTCCACAGTCCGCCGGGATGCAGGTGGCCGCCGGCGCCGACCAGCACGCCGTCCGCCTGCACCGTCACGCGGTTGCGGGTGTAGCCCTGCTGGCCCGACTCGTCCGGGTACGTGTAGCGCCCGCGTCCCGCGCCGCGGTGGACGTCGAACACCGGGTAGATCGTCCCGCCCATGACGTCCAACCACACCGTCTGCACCTCGGTCGTCGCGGCCGCGCCGTCGGGCACGAACTCGAGCTCGTAGTCGATGTAGACGTCCGCCGGGGTCGGCGTGAGGTTGTGGATCATGTGGTTCATGACCCACTGGTCGCTCGTCCGGTAGCGCCAGCCGAAGCCCGCCGGCGCGCCGATGACGGTCTTCTCCTCCCCCGCCGCGAACAGCGGTGAGCCGTTCGACAGCCAGACGCCGTGGTGCAGGTGGATGACGTCGACGCGCGGGACCGTGCCGTCCGCGTAGGAGAGGTCGGGCTCGAACCGCGTGATCCACCCGTCGACCGGCGGCTTGAGCTCGTTGCCGGCGAACGCGATCGTGTTCTGGCCCGGAGTGACGTGGATCGGCCCGAACCGGTAGGTCAGCGTTTCCGCCTGCGCGGGTGCCGCGAGCAGCAGGAGCAGCGCGCAGGCGAGGACGACACGTCGCATCGAGAGCGACAGCGTACGCGGTCCCCGAGCGGAGCGAGCGGGTTCGACGGATGTTGACTTCGACACCATTTTGTCATTAGTCTGACCTCGGCTGCGGTTACGTAGGGCCGCACCCGCCGGGCTCGCGCGCATGCGTGGGGTTAGGGGCGGCTGATCCGGAACGCGCTTCGCGCTCGCGTCCGGCTCATCAGCCCCATCAAGGAGGTCATCATGACCCCACGCTCGGGTCACGCTGTTCTGCGCCCTGCTGCCGCCGGCGGCCGGCGGGCTGCAGCCGTCGCGGTGGCCGCACTCGCACTCGTCATGGCGCCTGCCGCAACCGCGCCGGCGGACGCGTCAGGTCTCTGGCTCAGCGCGGGCCAGAACACGGTAAACAGCCGCTGGCAGGCCGACGAGACGAAGATCGGCGCCGGCAACGCCGCCACGCTCGATCCGCGCTGGACGTTCACCACAGGCGGCGACGTCTCGGCGACGCCCGCGGTCGACGGCAGCGCCGTCTACGTGCCGGACTGGGCGGGGAACCTGTTCGCGATCGACAAGGCGACCGGCGCCCAGATCTGGTCGCGCAAGGTCGGCGACTACACAGGTATCCCCGGCACGGTCGCGCGCACTACGCCCGCGATCGCCGGCAACCGGTTGATCTTCGGCGACCAGGGCGGCCGCCTCGGCGTGGGCGCCCGCGTAATGGCGGTCGACCGCAAGACCGGGGACCCGCTGTGGGTCACCAAGGTCGACGACCAGTTCAGCGCCATCGTCACGCAGTCGGCCGTCGTGTCGCCGGACGGGAAGACGGCGTACGTCGGCGTCGCTTCGTTCGAGGAGGCCCTGTCGGCGTTCATCCCAGGCTACGTCTGCTGCACCTTCCGCGGCAGCGTGCTGGCGCTCAGCGTCGAGACGGGGCAGATC
>JBKOYW010000065.1:0-2322 GCA_046744275.1 Actinomycetota bacterium | reverse complement strand
AACCGCAAGCCGTACGAGGCGGTGGCAGGGCTGTGACCGCGCCCGGCGCACGCGCGCGCTCGCGGCGCGACGAGATCGTGCGGCGCTGGCGGGCGACCGGCGGCCGCGGGCGCAAGCTGCGCGGGCTGCTCGTCCTGCTGCGCCCGTACCGCGGCCGCACGCTGCTGATGTTCGCCGCGCTGCTGGCGAGCACGGCTGCCGCGCTCGCGCCGCCGCCGCTGGCGAAGCTGGCGATCGACGAGGGCATCACGCCGGGCGATCTGACGACGCTCACCTGGGTCGTCGTCGCCTTCCTGGGCAGCGCGCTCGTCTACTGGGGCGCGACCTACGTCCAGACCTACCTCGTGGGCTGGGTCGGCCAGCGCGTGCTCCAGGACCTGCGGATCCAGCTCTTCGCCCACCTCCAGTCCCTGTCGGTGGCCTTCTACTCGCGCCGCCAGGCGGGCGTGATCATCTCGCGGCTCACCAATGACGTGCAGGCGCTCGACCAGCTCGTCTCCGACGGCGTTGCGACGCTGTTCGGCTCGACGCTCACGCTGATCGGCACGGTGGTGATCCTGATCGTGCTCGACCTCGAGCTCGCGCTGCTGACCTTCCTCGTCTTCCCGCTGCTCGCGCTCGGCTCGCTCGCGTTCCGGATCGTCTCGGCCAACGCCTACCGCGCGACGCGCGAGAAGGTCGCGGCCATTACCGCGTACCTCCAGGAGTCGCTGTCCGGGATCCGCGTTGTGCGCACGTTCGCGCAGGAGGAGCGCCACCTCGCGCGCTTCGACGAGCTCAACGAGGACAACTACGACGCGAACATGAAGACCGTCAACCTGAACGCGTCATACTTCCCGGCGGTCGAGCTGCTGTCGGCGTTCGCGACCGCCGGGATCCTGCTCTACGGCGGGCTGCAGGCGATCGACGGAGAGGTGACGGTCGGCGTGCTGGTCGCGTTCGTGGCCGCCTTGAACAACTTCTTCGACCCGATCCAGTCGCTGTCGCAGTTCTACACGACGTACCAGGCGGGGATGGCGGCGCTCGACAAGATCTTCGAGCTGCTCGACGAGGAGCCCGACCTGCGCGACGCTCCGGACGCCGTGGTGCTGGACCGCATCCGCGGCGACATCGCGTTCGAGGACGTGACGTTCTCCTACGGGTCGGGTGACGCGCTGACCGACATCAGCCTCCACGTCCCGCCCGGGCAGACCGTCGCGCTGGTCGGCGCCACGGGCGCCGGCAAGTCGACGTTCGCGAAGCTGGTCGCGCGCTTCTACGACCCGACGCAGGGCCGCGTGCTGGTCGACGGGCACGACCTGCGCGACGTCACCGTCCACTCGCTGCGGTCGCAGATGGGCGTCGTGCCGCAGGAGGCGTTCCTGTTCAGCGGCACGATCGGCGACAACATCGCGTTCGGGCGGCCGGACGCCACGCGGGAGGACGTCGAGGCGGCCGCGCGCGCGGTCCACGCGCACGACTTCATCTCGGCGCTCGAGCACGGCTACGACACGGAGATCGGCGAGCGCGGGATCCAGCTCTCGGCCGGTCAGCGGCAGCTCGTCGCCTTCGCCCGGGCGCTGATCGCCGACCCGCGCATCCTCGTGCTCGACGAGGCGACCGCCAACGTCGACATCCACACCGAGGGCCGCATCGAGGCGGGCCTGCGGCGCCTGCTGGCCGGCCGCACGGCGATCGTCATCGCCCACCGGCTGTCGACGATCCGCACCGCCGGGCGGATCGTCGTGCTCGAGGGAGGCCGGATCGTCGAGCAGGGCACGCACGACGAGCTGCTCGCCGCGGAGGGCGCCTACTGGCGCCTGTACCGCGACTGGGCCGAGCAGGCCGCGGCCTGACTCACTTCGCGGACACGGCGCCCACCGGGTTGCTCAGCCCGACGGCGGCGAAGTTGCGCACGGCGCGCCGGCCGTTCTTGTAGACGCGGCGCATGATCTTGTTCGGCCGCCTGAGCGCCCGCCGGACGTTGACGCGCTCGCCTCTGAGGATTCTGCGCACGACCTTCATCTCGAGCCGGTTCGCGAGCCGCCAGCCGCGCAGCTCCTTGAGCGCCTCGCGGCGCGCGACGGCGCCGGGGTCGCTCGACGCCGCCTGAGGCTCCATGTCGGCCTCGATCCTGCTCAGGGCTCCGTTGATCCGCTTGTCGGCGCGGATGACCGCCCGGAACGCCCTGCGGGCCGCCTTGGCCGTCTTCGCCCTCCCCAGCCGCTTCGTGGCACGCAGGTAGGCCTCGGACGCGGGATCGACCTCGCTCGCCTGGCGGGCGACGTAGGCGTTGAAGAGACCGGCGTCGTCGGCGGCGGCGGGCGGGGCGAAGGCCAGCAG
>JBKOYW010000475.1:0-7916 GCA_046744275.1 Actinomycetota bacterium | reverse complement strand
CCAGCGCCTCGATGGTCTTGCCGAGCCCCTGCTCGTCGGCCAGGAACGCTCGCCGCGCCTCCAGGGCGTACGCCACCCCGGCGCGCTGGAACGGCCGCAGCTCCCCGCCCAGCCGGTCCTCGATCGACAGCTCAGGCGCGGTGTGCGAGCGCGAGCGGCGGACCCCGTCGATCGCCTCGTCGTGCTCGCGCCGCAGCCGCTCGAGGACCTCGCGCGCGTTGGCGGCGACCTCGACCCCGTAGGTGCGCAGGTAGTGCTCGAGCGGCTCGAGCAGGTACGGGTCGACCGGCAGCGACCGCCCGTGCCCCTCGCACGCCGGCAGCGCCAGGAAGGCCGGGATCGTCTCCGGGTCCCAGTTGACGTCGAGCGTGAAGCGCGGCTCGCCGACGCTCTCCACGAGCGCCAGTGTCGCGCCCGCCGGCTGCTGCCCGACCTGGAGGCGCGAAGCGCAGCGCAGCGCCCGCGGGTCGAGTCTCGCGCCCGCCATGTCCAGCAGCTCCGACGCCACCGCCTGCGTGAACGGCAGCCACGACCGACCGCCCGCGACCTCCGCGACCTCGGCCAGCGCCTCCGGCAGGTCGCCCGAGATCACCTCGAGCACGAAGCGGCCCTCGCCGGACAGCTTTCCGGCCGACACGCGGCCGACCCAGCCCTTCACCGCCCGCGCGAGCCACGCCTCGACGTCGGGCGCCACCGACAGGGCCGGGAAGCGCTCGAGCACGCCCTTGACGTACGGCGCCGTCGCGTCGGCCCGCGGCGCCCACCACTCCTTGACCTCCCAGTCGAACCGGCGACCGGGGATCGAGCGCACCGCGTCGACGATGTCGGCGCGGTACGGGAACGCGAAGACCACGGATTCCTGCCCGTGGCGGTTGAGCCGCAGCTCGACGTTATGGACCGGGTCCGCGGCTCGCATGCGAACCCCTCACGGTAGCCGCGATCGCGGCGGCTATGCCTGCGCGGCGGCCTCGGCGGCGCGGGCGGTGTGCCCGGCCATCAGCTCGCGCTGGACCGAGCGCGGCTCGCCGTCGGGGACCCGGCGCGTCCAGCGGCCGTCCTCCCCCATCTCCCACGCGTTCACGTTGTCGGCGAAGCAGCGGTCGAGCGTGTCGAGCAGGTCGGCGCGCAGCGAGTCGTCGCGCACCGGCGCCAGCAGCTCGACCCGCGTGTCGAGGTTCCGCGGCATCAGGTCCGCCGAGCCGATGTAGACCGTGCACTCCCCGTCGCGCTCGAACGCGTAGATCCGCGAGTGCTCGAGGAAGCGGCCCACGATCGAGACCACGTGGATGTTCTCGGACACGCCGGGGACGCCCGGGCGCAGGCAGCAGATCCCGCGCGTGTTGATCTCCACCGGCACGCCGGCCTGCGATGCGCGGTAGAGCGCCTGGATGCACGCGCGGTCGACCAGCGAGTTCATCTTCAGCCGGATGCGAGCGTTGCCTCCCTCGCGGTGGGCCGCGATCGTGCGCTCGATCTCCTCGAGGATCCCGGCCCGCATGTGGTTGGGCGCCACCAGCACGCGCCGGTAGCCGCGCGGGCGGGCGAAGCCGGTAAGGAAGTTGAACATGTCGGCAACGTCGGCCCCGATCCGCTCGTCGCACGTCAGCAGCCCGAAGTCGGTGTACAGCCGGGCCGTCTTCGGGTGGTAGTTGCCGGTGCCGACGTGCACGTAGTGGCGCACGCCGTCGCCCTCGCGGCGGATGACGAGGATGCACTTCGCGTGCGTCTTGAGCGACGGCAGGCCGTAGACCACGTGGACGCCCGACTCCTCCATCGAGCGCGACACCTGAACGTTGGCGCGCTCGTCGAAGCGCGCCTTGACCTCCACCACGCACACGGCCTGCTTGCCGCGCTCGGCGGCGCGGATCAGGGCCGGCACGAGCGGCGAGTCGTCACTCGTGCGGTACACCGTCTGCTTGATCGCGAGCACGTTCGGGTCGTTGACCGCCTGCTCGACGAACCGCTCGACCGAGGTCGCGAACGAGTCGTACGGGTGGTGGAGCAGGATGTCGCCGCGGCGCATGGCGGCGAGCACGTCCGGCTTGTCGGAGTCGTCGGCCTGGAGCCGGGGCTGGGTGACCGGCGTGGCGGGCGGATCGCGCAGCTCGGCGTAGCCCGGCACCGACACGATGTCCCACAGATCCTTCAGGTCGAGAAGGCCGGGGACGTCGAACACGTCGTCGGGCTCGACCTCGAGCGAGCCGGAGATCTGCTCGCGGATCACCGCGCTCATCCCCGAGCCGACCTCGACGCGGACGACGTCGCCGAAGCGGCGCCGGCGCAGCTCGTCCTCGACGGCTGTCAGCAGGTCGTCGGCCTCGTCGGACACGGTGAAGTCGGCGTCACGGGTCACGCGGAAGACGTCGTAGTCGACGATCTCCATGCCCGGGAACAGCGCGTCGAGGTGCTTGGCGATCAGGTCCTCGAGCGGCACGAACGTGTAGCCGTCGCCGGTCGGCACGAAGCGCGGGAGCATCTCCTTCGGCACCTTCACGCGCGCGAACGTCTCGACGTTGGTGATCGGGTCGCGGACCAGGACGCCGAGCGACAGCGAGAGGTTGGAGATGTACGGGAACGGCCGGCCGAGCCCGACGGCCAGCGGCGTCAGCACCGGGAAGATCTGGCGCCGGAAGCGCTCGTCGAGCGCGCGGCGCTCCTCAGCGCCGACGTCGTCGACACCCACGATGCGGATCCCCTGATCGGCCAGCGCCGGGCGCAGGTCGAGCTCCAGGCAGCGGCTCTGGCGCTCGATGTGCGCGCGCACCACGCGCCGGATCTCCTCGAGCGTCGCGCTCGGCGTGCGGCCGTCCTGCAGCGGCGTCTCGATCCCGGCCTCGATCTGGTCGTGCAGGCCGGCGACCCGCACCATGAAGAACTCGTCGAGGTTCGAGGAGACGATCGCGCAGAACTTCACGCGCTCGAGCAGCGGGACGCTCTCGTCCTCGGCCAGCTCGAGCACGCGCGCGTTGAACTCGAGCCACGAGAGCTCGCGGTTGAAGTACAGGGCCGACGAGGAGAGATCCGCCTCGGCGGCGATCCGCTCGGCGCTGGTGTCAGTCACGACTCGACAGATTGTGCCCGTTCCGAGAGGGCGAAGGCGAGTCGGGCCGCAAATCCTTTGCGTTCGTAATCGCGCCAGAGCTCCAGGAACTGCTCGAACAGCGCATGGCGGCGGGCGCGCAGATGCACCTGCAGGCCGACCAGCCCGGCGTACGTCCGGCGGTTCGGCGTCTTGGCGAGGTCCTTCGGCGACTCGCCGGTCGCGGCCACGTCCTCGCGCACCAGCTCCTCGAGGAACGCCGCCACGTCGGGCAGCTGCACGTCGCAGTCGTGGATCTCGCCGAGCAGGTCCTGGAGGTCCTTGACCATCTTCACCGCGTTCGACGCGTACGGCCCGAAGCAGTCGCCGGTGACCTCGAGGATGTAGCGCAGCCGCTTGGCCGCGATCCGCATGTCGTGCAGCGCGACGACCTCGTTCGGGTCCTCCGCCTTCGGCATGAACGAGGTCAGCTCGTCGAGCCGGACGCGGATGATCCGCTCGGCGTTGTCGCCCAGCGGCGCCTCGGGGTCGAGGCCCTTGACCCGCCGGGCCTTCAAACGATCAGCTCCTCGGCGCCGTCGGCGAGCGAGAGCAGCCGGGCGTGCAGGTCGTTCTCGCGGATGTTCTCGAGCGCGGCCGCCAGCGTGTCGTTCCCGCGCGCCTGCTGGGCGCGGAGCCGCTCCACGAGCGCGTCGATGCCCGGCCGCAGCGTGGCCTGCACCTGCGCCTCGAAGGCCTCCATGTCCTCGATGTGCACGTCGGGGTCACGTCGCTCACCGAGCGCGTCGGCCAGCGCCTTGACGTCGCGCAGCACGGTCTTGTAGTCGCCCTGCGGGAAGCAGGGCTCGAAGATCTCCAGCACCGCGCGCAGCCGCCGGGACGCGACGCGCATGTCGTGAACGCGCTCGATGTCGGACGTGTCGAGCACACCCTCCGCGTGGTCGAACAGCTCCTGCGCGCGAACGCGCACCACGCGCGCGGCGGCAAGCGCGTACGGCTCGAACGGGTCGACGTCGATGTCGGCGGCCTTGGCCACTAGACGGTCGAGGCGGTCGTGGGGGTCGTGCGCTCGGCCATCCGGCTAGAGCGTATGACCCATGTCCAGCACCAGACCCTCGCGGAGGCCGCCGCGGCCGATCAGCAGCGGCTGTCCGAGCCGCTGCGAGGCGGCGTCGAGGATCAGGATGCCGGCAGGCAGCAGGCGCACGCGCTGGGCGTCGAGCGAGAGACGCGCGGCGACCTCGGCGGCCGGCGCCGCCGACAGCACGCCGAGCGCCCGCTCGAGCGACCGCGGATGCAGCACGTCGCCGACCAGGCGCCGCAACGAGGCGGCGCTGCCGCCGACCGCCACCGCGTACTCGGCCGCCGGCACGTCGCGCGTCTCGAGCACGTCGCAGGCATGCGCGCGCACTGCGCGCAGCTCCTCGACCGTGGGCGGGTCCGACCGCAAGTAGTGGTCGGCCAGCGCGCCCGAGCCGACGAAGAACGACGACGACCAGTTGACGCCCTCCTCGACGGTGCCGATCGCGATCTCGGTCGAGCCGCCGCCGACGTCGACCACGCCGACCACGCCTGGCAGCTCGCGCCCGAGCGTGCGCGTCGCACCCAGGAACGCGAGCCGCGCCTCCTCCGAGCCGTCGAGGATCTCGACCTCCTCGGTCATGCCGGCCAGGAACTCGTCGCGGTTGACCGCGGCACGGATCGCGGCGGTGGCGACCACGCGCACGCGCTCGGCACCGGCCGACCGCGCCAGCTCGACCTGCGTGGAGACGACGCGCGCGACCTCGGCGATCTTCTCGCGCGCGATCACCGGGCCGGTGCCGATGCGCGTGAAGACGCGCTGCTGGAGCACCTCGGTGACGCGCCCGCCCTTCACGTCGGCGACGAGCACGCGGGTCGTGTTCGTGCCGATGTCGACGCACGCGCAGACCATTTAGGCCTAGACAGTGTGCCTGCGTCGCCATCCGGGCGACGCTTTGACCCGACCGGGGCCATCCAGGCCCCGGATGGGATGATGCGACCGTGACACGAGCCGCCGCCATCGAGGTCGAGGGCCTGCGCAAGGCCTACGACGGGCGCGACGCCGTCCGCGGCATCGACTTCAGCGTGAAGCGGGGCGAGGTGTTCGGGCTCCTGGGGCCGAACGGCGCCGGCAAGACGACGACCGTCGAGATCCTCGAGGGCTACCGCATGCGCTCCGCCGGCACGGTGTCGGTGCTCGGACACGACCCCGGCGACCGGACCGCCGAGCTGCGCGAGCGCGTTGGCATCGTGCTCCAGAGCTGCGGCACCTACCCGCACCTGACCGTGCGCGAGACCGTCGCCCACTGGGCGTCGCTGTACCCGGCGCCGCGGGACGTCGACGAGGTCGTCGAGCTGGCCGGCCTCACCGAGGCCGCCGAGCGGCGCGCCCGCACGCTGTCGGGCGGCCAGCAGCGGCGGCTCGACCTCGCGCTGGCGCTCGTCGGCGATCCCGAGCTGGTGTTCCTCGACGAGCCGACCGTCGGCTTCGACCCCGCCGCCCGGCGCGCGGCGTGGAGCACCGTGCGCTCGCTGCGCGAGCTCGGCAAGACCGTGCTCCTCACCACCCACTACCTCGACGAGGCGCAGGCGCTCGCCGACCGCGTCGCGATCATCAAGGACGGCTCGATCCTCGCCGAGGGGCCGCCGGGCGAGCTCGTGGCCGGCGCGCCGCGTTATCGCGTCAGCTACCGCGGCGGCGAGCACGTCACCGACGACCCGACCGCGCTGCTGCACGAGCTGACCGCCGCCGCGCTCGCCCGTGGCGAGCGGCTCGAGGAGCTGAGCGTGACGCGGCCGTCGCTCGAGGACGTCTACCTGGAGCTGACCGAGTGAGCGACCACGCGCTCGACGCCGTCCATGCCGGGACGCACGAGCCGGCGCGCCGATCGTGGGCGGGCGCGGCCTGGCGCCAGTTCCGGCTCGAGCGTCGCATGTTCTGGCGCAACCCGACCGCGGCGTTCTTCGGGTTCCTGCTCCCGCTGCTGCTGCTGGCCATGTTCGGCGCCGTGTTCTCCGGTGAGCAGGAGCAGCTCGACGTCGTGGTGCCCGGGATCGCGGGCATGAGCGTGATGGCCGCGACGTTCGTGGCGCTCGCCTACAACCTCACGTTCCTGCGCGAGCGCGGGATCCTGAAGCGGCTGCGCGGGACGCCGCTGCCGTCGTCGGCGTACCTCGCGGGAATCGCGGCCAACGCGATCGCCAACACGGTCCTGCAGGTCGCGGTCGTGATCGTGGCGGGCCGGATGTTCTTCGGGATCCCGTGGCCGGGCGACTGGCTCGCCCTGCTCGTGTTCCTGGCCGCGGGCGTCGTCTGCTTCGCGTCGCTGGGCGTCGCGCTGTCGCACGCGATCCCGAACTCGGAGTCGGCGCCGGCGTTCGTGAACGCCGTGTTCCTGCCCATGATCATGCTGGCGGGCGTCTTCTATGACGACGAGGACGCGCCGGCCGTCCTTCGCGACCTCGCCGAGGCGATGCCGCTCAAGCATCTGATCGACGGCCTGTCGGGTGCGATGGTCCACGGCGAGGGGCTCGCCGACCACAGCCTCGCGCTCGTCGCGCTCTGCCTGTGGGCCGCGGCCGGCGTCGTGCTCGCCGTGCGCGGCTTCTCGTGGGAAGCGCGGCGCGCCTAGCGCTTGCGCCCGACGTCGAGCACCCACGTCGCGCCGCCGCCCCCGCATGGCGCCTCGGCGCCGAGGCCCAGGCCGCCGCGCTTGTAGGTGGTGGAGAGCAGGATCTCGCGGTGCGGCGGGCTGTTCATCCAGCCCTTGAGCGTCGCCCTCGGCGAGCTCGAACGGCCGCAGCCGTAGGCGATCGCCTCCCCCCAATGGGTCCCGTGCCAGCCAACGCGGTCGAGGCGCTCGCTGAGGTCGGGGCCACCCGGCCGCTGGTGGGCGAAGTAGTCGTGCTTGACCATGTCGCGGGCGTGACGGCTCGCGGCCTTCTGGAGCTTGCGGTCGAGCTTGAGCGCCTTCAGGCCCTCGGACGCGCGCTTGCGGTTGACCAAGCACAGCAGCGCGGAGCGCAGCTTGCGCGGCGGCGCCTTGGAGATGCGGGCCTTCGCGCCGGCGCACCCACGGGCGGTCGCATCGTCGGCCGCCAGCGGGCCGCCGGTCGGGGCGAGCATCGCCACCGAGGACACGCCGAGCGCGGCCAAAAGGGTTCGCCGCCGTCTGAGGACGTCGTGGATCATGAGACCTCCCCTGTGGTCTCTTGGTCGGGGAAGAGATCGCTTCCGACGGCCTTCGGGACCCGGGCGCCGGACTTCCGCCGAGGCGCCTTTGTTCCCGTTCTTACAAGTGTTTACTCCCAGAACACGAATGCGTAACGGACGCGCCTGCGTTATCGTCAAGTATGACGACGCTCGATAACGCTACTGCCGCGCCGCCGATAACGCTGCGCGGCCTCGCGTCGAGTGCCGCCGTCTGGGGCGGCCTTGGCGTGCTCGCGTTCTCCTTCTCGCTCCCCGCCACCCGGCTCGCGGTCGCCGACCTGCATCCCACGATCGTCGGACTCGGTCGCGCGCTGGTCGCCGCCGTGCTCGCCGCCGCTCTGCTCTCGATCCGCCGCGAGCCGGTGCCGGCGCGCGCCGACGTCCCGCGCCTGCTGCTGACCGGCGTCGGCGTGGTGATCGGCTTCCCGGTGCTCTCCTCGCTCGCCCTGCGCGAGCTGTCGTCGGCCCACGCGTCGGTCATCGTCGGGCTGCTACCGGCGGCGACCGCGGCGTTCGCCGTAGCGCGCGGCGGCGAACGGCCCGGACGCGCGTTCTGGGCCGCGGCGGCCGCCGGCCTGGCCGCGGTGCTCGCGTTCGCGGCCACGCAGGGCGCCTCCGGCCTCGCCACCGCCGACCTCTACG
>JBKOYW010000082.1:0-4168 GCA_046744275.1 Actinomycetota bacterium | reverse complement strand
GAGCCAGGCCGACAGCGTCGGGGGCGCTCCCGCCAGCGGTCCCACGCCGGCCAGCAGGAGCACGCCGGCGAGCGCCGTGAGGGCACCGAGGGAGGCAGCGGCACGGCTGTGGCTGAGAGTCACCCTCTACTTGTCGGCTCCGAGCCGGTTTGGCTCAAATGTCGCGAAGTTCGGCCGCAGCCTGCTCGGGCGCCGTGATGCACAGGTTGACCCCGGCGCCGAGCTCCAGTCCCGCGAGGTGCGTCAGCCGGGGCAGGATGTCGATCCGCCAGCAGAAGTGGTCGGCGCCGGAGGGCGCGGTCCGGACCCACAGGTTCAGCGGCGGGCTGGCGCCGAGCCGGCGCTTGAGCCGCCCGAGCACGTCGTGCAGGAGCGCGGCGCCGAGCGGGCCGTCGTCCTCGAACCGCGGGCGCGGGCGGCGCGGGGCGAGCAGGAGCTGGAACGGGACGCGCGAGGCGTACGGGGCCATCACCACCGCCTCGTCGTCGATCGCGACGATCCGGTCGCGCCGGCGGACCTCCTCCTGCACGAGGTCGCCGAGCAGGTCGCCGCCCATGGTGCGCGTGGCGTAGGCGGTGAACCGCTCGCGCTCGCGGGCGATCGCCGCCGGGACGAAGCGCAGCGCGTACAGCTGGGCGTGCGTGTGGGGGAGCGAGGCGCCGGCCTCGCGGCGCTCGTTGACGATCAGGTGCCGGCAGGCGCATCCCGCGTGCGCGCGCATGCGTGCGCGCCAGGCGTCCATTGCGAGGCCGACCTGGGCGGCGTCGAGGTCGGTGAGCGAGCTGACCGTGTCGGGGGCGTTGACGATCACCTCGTGGTGGCCGGCGGCCGCCTGTGCGGTGAAGAGGTCGGGGTAGGCCTCCGGCTCGGGCTCGCCGGCGTCCTGCGTGAGGGCCGGGTACAGGTTCGGCACCACGCGGACCGTCCAGCCGGGCGTGTCCGGCCCGCCGCCGTTCGGCCGCACGGCGTAGACCTCGGGCGGCGTCTGGTCCTCGTGGCCGGGGGCGAACGGGTCGCGCTCGGCGTCGATCGGCGGCGGCGGGTCGATGTCGAAGTGCCCGCCAGGACGGCCGGCGCGGGCGGCGGCGATGATGCTGCGCAGGCCGGTGAGCGGGTCGACGCGGAGCTCGTTCACCCGAGATAGCGGTCGATGTCGGCCTCGAGCTCGGCCCGCGACGTGTACTCCCCGGCCTTGATGAACGCGGTCTTGCCCTTCTCGTCGACGAAGACGGTCATCGGGAAGAACTTCGACGCCTCGAGCTCCCTCGCGATCTCCTCGTCGGGGTCCTCGTAGGAGGGATACGGGAGCGGGCGCTCGCTCAGGAACTCCTCGGCCGCCGGGCGCTTGTCCTCGGCGTTGACGCCGAGGAAGGCGAGCTCCTTGCCGCGGTCGGTGGCCACCTGCTGGAAGACCGGGAACTCGGCGCGGCACGGCCGGCACCACGACGCCCACTTGTTGATGACGACGGGATGGCCCTCGAGCTGCGCGATCCGCTTGTCGAACGCCCGCCGGCCGCCCTCGAGGATCGTGCCGGACTGCTCGTGCAGGGCTGCGAGCGGCGCGGGCGCGCCTTGGAGCTTGCGCTTGGCCTGCTCGAGGTCGAATCGCGCGGCGGCCGGCTCGCCCTGCTCGTCGCCGCCGGCCTGGCCGAGCCCGACCACCACGAGGGCGACCAGGGCGACGGCTCCGAGGACGACGAGCAGGCGGCGCATTTCGCCACCAGAGTGGCAGATCGGCACGTTCGCTCCTCCGTCTGCTTCAATAGGAGTCGCTCCGCGGGGACCACCGCTCCGAGGGCCGGCGGGCAGCGCACGGCCCCTCGAGCCCAGAGTTCCCTGCCGCATGCGAAACCGCGAGGGATCACGCCGCGGTTTCCTCCCCCAAATCCACGCCTGTAATGGCCGAGACCACCCAAGTGGCCACGATGGCCACGCCCCTTCCATCATCCGACGACATCGAGCGGGCGTCGAAGTTCACCCGCGAGCCGTTCCTCTCCGAGGGAGAGGACGCCGCCTCCGTCCTCGCGCCCGGCACGCCGCACCGGCGTGCGTTCGACGCTGCGATGGCCGAGATCGAGGCCGGCGCCAAGGTGCCGTCCGTGGCCTGGCGGCGGAACTTCTCGCTCCTGCTCGGGCTCGAGCGTCTGCTCAGCCAGGACGAGCCGTCGCTCGCCGAGGGCACGGTGCTCTCCGCGCACCAGGTCGATGCGCTGTCGGGAACGCTGACCGCGCTCTACGCCGAGGCACAGCGCAACGGCAACGGCAGCGCCAACGGCGCCGTCGGAGAGGGCGATCTGTTGCTGGCGCCGGCCGGCATCCCGGGCGCCGAGGAGCTCGACGACGAGGACGAGCCCGAGGAGCCGCAGGACTGGGACGAGCCGTCCGCGGTCGACGACGAGCAGCTGCCCGAGGCGCCCGAGGACCCGAACGCCGGCAAGCGCTTCTGGTTCGAGCACGCCACCGGCGCCGGCAAGACCGTGGCGGCGCTCGGCTTCGTCGAGGCGTCGCGGACCGGTGGTGTTCTCATCCTGACGCACCGCCGCAACCTCGTCGACCAGTTCCACGGCGAGCTGCGCGACCGCGGCTACGCCAAGCGCATCTCGCCCGCGCTGCTCAAGGGCCAGGACCGCGCGGACGGCCCCGTGACGGTCGAGACCTACCAGTGGTTCGTGCGCAACGCCGGGAAGATCTCGGACGCGTACACGATCGTCATCTGCGACGAGGCGCACACGGCGCTCGGCGAGAAGACCTCGACCTCGATCCGCCAGTGGGCCGGCCCGATCTTCATCGGCATGACCGCGACGGGCGCGCTGATCGCCCGCCACGTCACCGACCTGTTCCCGACGCAGACCTCGCGGTTCGACCTCGCGCAGGCCGCGCGCCGCGGCGTGATCGCGCCGCTGCGCTGCGTGCGGATCCCGCCCGGCCCAGGGGTGCGGACGATCGCCAAGGTGCCGCTGCGGCGCGGCGAGGTGGACACCGAGTTCGACCAGGAGATGCTGGCCGAGCTGCTGGATCAGCTGCCGTTCAACCTGGCCGTCGCGGACCTCTACAAGACGCGCTTCAACGGCGTGCCCGGCGTGGTCTACGCGGCCGGCGTGCGGCACGCCTACAACGTCGCGCAGGCGTTCCGGGACGTCGGGCTGAAAGCGCAGGGGGTGTCGGGCGAGACGCCGAAGCGCGAGCTGGCCAACATCCTGGCCCGTTACGAGCGCGGCGACGTCGACGTGCTGGTCAACGCGCAGCTGCTCGCCGAGGGCTGGAACTCGCCGCGCGCCACCGTCTGCATGCACCTCGCGCCGACGGCGTCGAAGCGCATCTACCAGCAGCGCGTGGGTCGCGTGACGCGGCGCCAGCCGGGCAAGGAGGCGGGCATCGTCGTCGACTTCGTGCATCCGGCGACCAAGCACGACGATCCGGTCGTCACGCTGCACTCGCTGCTCGACCGCGACGTGTACAGGGGCGGCGCGATCGTGGTCGGTCCGGTGCGGCGCGGTCGCGGGAGGCGGCTGCGGGTGGAGCGGCGCGTGCTCCCCGTGACGGCCGACGAAAACCGCCGGATCGAGGTCTTCGAGCGTGAGCTGTGGCGGATCAACGTCGAGTACCTGGACTACGGCGAGCAGGTTCAGTGGGCGGCGCTGGCCGGCGCGCGTGTGGCCCCGAACGGCTGGCGGCGGGCGCGGGCGATGCTGCACTTCGACCAGGCCGGCGAGCTCAAGCGGACGTTCCTGACGACCGCGGTCGAGCGCAACAAGAACCCGCAGCTGCGGCTGAAGGCGCTGCAGGAGATCGCCGCCGGAAAGGACGCTGAGGCGTTCGACCGCGCGCTCGACTTCGTCGAGACGTGGCCGCGCGACGACAAGCGCGAGGGCGTCAAGGTCGTGCTGCAGGCACTGGCCGAGAAGAAGATCGGGCGGCGCGATCAGGCCAACAACTGGATCTGGCGCTGCGCGAACATGACGCGCGAGGTGCACGAGGAGTACGCCGTCCAGCGCTGGCCGGAGACGAAGCGGCTGCTCGGGCTGCTGGTGAACTCGTCGGGCGGCGCCCACGCGCGGAACGCGCGGCGCCTCGTGCACGCGGCGCGCCAGCAGGACCGCCGGCTCGCGGCGGCGCTGCTCGCGGCGGCCCTCCCGCACACCGCCGAGGCGGGCGAGGTGGTCAACGG